>JAHJDS010000424.1 GCA_018812395.1 Pseudomonadota bacterium | reverse complement strand
CGCGCGGCGCGGCATGCGGGGGCGCCTGGCCGTGGCCGCCTATCTGCTGCGCCGGGGGGCCGATCCCGGAGCGGCCGACAAGAACTCCCAGACACTGCTGCACGTCGCCCTGGCCAAGCGTCACCACGCCCTGGCCAAGTTGTTTCTCCGTCGCGGCGCGCCGGCGGATTTGAGGGACGCCTGGGGCCAGGCGCCGATCCACTTCGCCGCCGCGCGGAGTGACGCCCCCGGAGTTCAGCTCCTGTTGGCCCACGGCGCGGTTAAGGACGTCCGCGAGAGTCGCCGAGGCCAGACCGCCCTCCACCTGGCCGCCCAGCGAGGAAGCCTGGCCGTGGTCCGGACGTTGCTCGCCTTCAAGGCCGAGGTCAACGCCCGGGACAACACCGGCCACACGCCGCTGCACCGGGCCGCCTTTGACGGACGGACCAAGGCCTGCCGGCTGCTGATCGCGCGGGGCGCCAAGGTCGACGCCCGCAACCAGGCCGGGGCCACGCCGCTGTGGCTGGCCGCCTTTTCCGGGCGAAGGGGCTGCGTCCCGGTCCTGCTCGGGGCGCGGGCCGACCCGAACGCGGCCAACAACTGGGGCCGCACCCCGCTTCACGCCGCGGCGGCCAAGGGCCGGACGGGCGTTATAAGGCGGTTGCTGGCCGCCAGGACAAAGGTCAACGCCGTTGACGCCAAGGGCCGAACTGCGTTGCACGCCGCGGCCGTGTTCGGACGATTGGCCGCCGTCAGGTTGCTCCTGCGGCACGGGGCCAAGATCGATTTCCGTGACAAATCCGGGCGGACCCCGCTGGATTTGGCCCGCCGGCGAGCGGACAACCGGGCGGTGATCTCTTTTTTGGAGAAGAAGAAACAGGGCCGATGAGACCCCCTTTGGGGTCTGGAAAACGGCCTTTGGCGTTGACGAGAACGCCTCGCAGATGACATAGTGGACACCGGTCCTGACGCCGATTGTTTTGGGGGGCCTCCGGCCTGGGGCCAAGGAGGCCGTCAACCACGGAGGAGAGGAGAAGGATGAGACGTCACTTTGCGGTCGGACTTAGTTTGTTGTTGGCCCTTTTGATGTGGGGCTGCGACTACGACGCCGGACCCTGGACCGACGCCGAACGGGGGGCCAGGCTGCCGGAGACGATCTTCGTGGCCGTCAAGTCGGGTGATTTCCAAGGCGTCCAGTCCTTTGTCGAGGCCAAGGGGTCCCGCGGCTACTCGGTGGGCACCCTGGGGTACAAGTACCGGGCCACGCCCCTTCACTGGGCCGCCTGGCAGGGCAGGGTGGCCGTGGTCGATCTGCTCCTCGGGCGCCGGGCCAAGGTCAACGCCCGGGACATCGTCGGCCAGACCCCGCTCCATTACGCCGCCTGGCGGGGCAACACCGCCGCCGCGGCCCGGCTGCTCAAGGGCGGGGCCGACCCCAACGCCCGGGACAAGTTCGGCCTGACCCCCTACCGCCTGGCCCTGATGGCCTCGAAGCTCGAGACGATGAAGGTCCTGGCAGGGGCCGGGGGAAAGATGTAGGGGGCCGCCCCCGTCCGGCCGATACCCCTCGGGCTCAGACGCCACCCGTCCGGGCCGAACCGGGCGCTTCCTAGCGGAGCAGCCTTTCGAGCCACTCATTGCAGGCCTGCATCGAGGTCGTCCATTTACCGTTGATGCGGGCCATGCGCAGCCGCCCTCGCTTGGCCTCCTGGATCAGGAACTTGCGGCCGTGGCCGGTGTAGGCCTCGATCTCGTCCAGGCCGGTCATGAACACCTCCCGGTCAATGACCATTCGTTTGCGTTTGGGCATCTGACTTCCTTTCCCGCTTGAACCAGCGTCGGCCCGGCCGGCGACCGATCAACGCGCCATCATCACCCTTCCAGGCGACCGTAGGCCCGCCAGCGGCTCCGGTACCTGACCGGCAGACCGTCGATCCACTGTTCGACCCAGGACTTGAGGGTGACCAGCCGGCGGCCCCCCAGGCGCCGGACAGGGTATTTTGTCAGCAGGCGGCGAACCGTTGGGGGCGAGGCTTTCAGGAAATCGACCAGTTCGCCGAAGCCGTCGATCACCTCGTCGGGACAGATGATGCCCCGGGCCAGCATCCGGCGGCCCAGCCGGCGTTCCACGGCCTCCAGCACGGCGATTTCACGCCGGTTGAGATCACCCGGATCGAGGCCCGGCGGTCCGTAAATCCGGCAAAGAAGCGCCGATTGATCGGCGCTGACCACTGGCCGACGGATTCGTCCCTGGGAGTCGACCCACGGCTCCGTCCGCAGCAGCGCCCCGATCAGGCCCAGCAAGAAAAGCGTTTCGTGCTCGGCCCAGGGGTACGGCCGCCGGTCGGGCGCCTCGGCGTCCGGAGGTTTGAGTTCCACGCCCCGGAGCCTTCCGGCGGCCAGACGGGAATAGTAAAACCGGAGGGCGGCCCCCACCGAACGCGGTCCGGCCACCCCGGACCTCAATGGGCCATGGCGCCGGGACCGGGGTCGCCCGCCCCGCCGCCGTTGTCCGAGTCGGGCGTGGTTTCGGTCAGAGGCAGGGCCGCTCCGACCATCCCGGCCTGAAAGATCCTCTCCTTGAGCCGCCACATCCGGCGCAAATAGGCGCCATACTCGATGGCCGTGGCCAACAACGACACGGCGAGGGCCGTTCCCAGAATCAGACTCGTCCACTTGACGACCTGCCAATACATTGATGTCCTCCATTCAGGGCGAACGCCGACCGATGGGCCGGCCCCGGGGCGGACCACTACTCATCGGACGCCCCCAGGTCCCTCGATAAAGGCGTCGGTTCCCGACCGGCCCGAACAGCGGCCGTGCCCGGGACCTTGGCCGGCGTGAAACGAGTGGTGTGAAAGGGGCGGGTGGCGACCAGCGCGGCGGCGTAGATGTCAGGCGGAATGCGGTTCTTGTCCAAGACCTTCCGGCCGCGATTGTGGATCAGAGAAAACGTTCCCTCCGGCCCGACCGCCTTATGGGCCCGGCGGGCAAGCAGATGGTTCACCAGCCGCTGGGCAAGGGTCTGACGCCGCCTTTCCGCGACCCGGAACTGGTGGTAGGCCACGGCGTAATCGCCGATGAGCGGGCCCAGTCCCGGATCATCGACCGGGGTCAGGACCCGGGGGAGGTCCCCGGTGGGGGGCGGCGCCTCTTGGCATCCGGCCCGGTAGGGGCAGGACCGACAGTCCAGGACGTCGTCGGGCAGGGGCGATGGGACGCGGCCCCGGCCAATGGCCCCATGAATACGCTGGTACCAGGCCAGCACCGACGCCACCCGGGCGGTGTCCAACCGAAGTTCCTGGAAGTCGGCCCGGTTCGATCGGACCAGGTGGTCCAGGACCTCCTGATAGGAGCATTCGCCGCCTCGGCTCTGACCCCGCAGGCTGGCCGCCAGAATGACCATCGGCTCGGCCGCGTAAAAGACCGCGGCCAGGGCCCGTGGCCGACGGGTGGCCGCCATGAGCAACTGGGCTTGATCCACCAGCCGCGCCGCCGCCGCGTCCAGCCCCTCGGCCGTGGCCCGCCGCCAGGCCAAGGCCCGGTCCAGAGCGGCGACGACCAACACCGCCCGGCGATCGTCTCGGCGGACCGTCAGCGGGGCGTCGAATCGAATCCGCCACCCGCCCGGACCGGACAGATCGACCGGGTGACGGGGCGGGAAATCCAGGTGCCAGCCCGCGGTCCGGGCCAGATCCGGCCCCACGGGCGACACCAATCCGGTCAGTTCCCTGGCCAGCCGGGCCTCCTCGGGCTCGGGATCGGTCGGCCGGCCGAGATGAGCCGCGGCCACCCGCCTCGAGCAGCGCCACAACGACCCTCCGTCAAACACAAGCGTGCCGGTCATATCCTCGCGTCCCCCGTCAGTGCAGCTCTTCGGCCGGCACGGAATCGACCTCGTGCTCCAAGAAGTACTCGAGTTTGGTCTGGTAGGCCCGCTTGGCTTCCATGATCTCCAGGGCCTTGACCAGAATCTGCCGGGCGCGAAGGGCCATGGGCACGTTGAGCCGATCGGCTTCGTCGCCCAACAGGGCCCATTCGTCTTCCGACAGATTGATGGTGACCTTGCGGTCTCGTTTGGGCGCTTCGTTCATCTTGTCCTCCCTGCCCAGGTTCTGGTTAGGGGCCGGTTCAAGATCCATCGGCCCCAAAAAGAGTCGGGCGGGGACGAGGAGATGCCTGACATATGGACGTTTCAGCCAGGCCCGAACAAACCAGCGGCCGAGCTTGGCCCTGGTATCATCCTCAAGTATAATCCCTGAATATTCCATAGTTGCCGCTCCCCGTCCCCGCGGGACCTTTGTCCATAATCTATGGACAGCCGATGTCCGTTATATACGGACAACGAAATGCTGTCAAGAAAAGACAGGATGTTCTGTCTATTAATGTAGGTAAAACAGTAGGTTAGAAAATTGTAAACGGGGGAAACAGGCGGGAAACTACCCCTTGTCTTGGGAAGGAAACGGGATAACGTTTTTGCCGGTGTACAGCCTGATCAGGCGGGTTGTATCTGCGCCCTTATACCGTTGGATCATACGGGTGTCGGCGTGGCCACCGGCCTCGCTGATGATGCCATCCGGGTGACCTTCCCTTACCCGCTGGGTAAACCAACTGTGACGAGTGCCATTCTTGAGGGTGATCTTGACCCCCACCAGTTCACAGGCCATGGCCCACACACGTCGTAGCTGTGCAGCCTGATAGGGCCGTCCGTTTTGGTTCACGAAAACAAATCCCGTAGCCAGTCGGCCGGTACGTCGAAGGACGGATTCGTGGTTCCGCAACACCGCTTCGAAATGCGGCGGCAAGGGCAGGGGAGTAAGCGTTCGACCCTTGGTCCTTTCCATCAAACTATTGCCCGAGAATGTCCGCCGAATCATGATGGACCCCCACTCCTGAGGGTCTTCGGGATAGGGTCTGGCTGGATATTTCACGCAATCCCATTTGAGGGCGCGGGCCTCACTCACCCGCCGGCCATAAGTCACCAGGAAATGGAAGATGGGGCGGTGGTACACGGGGATCTCGGCCAGGATTTTTTCCTGGGTTTCCTCGTCTATCCACTCGATTGGAACCGGGTTGACCTTGACTGGCGGCACGTCCGGCACGTCACCAGGCAATTCCTGCCGACGCTTGGCCCATCTGAGGCACGTCTTCAGCGCGGATAAGACCACCTGGACTGTCTGGGGCGAATAGACCTTGAGCAGGTGGTTTCGGAAATCCTCCATCCGGCCGTAATAGATGTCCCGGATGTCCGTGCCTTCGAAAAAGGCAATCCACCGCCGGACATGGGCCTTGCGGGAGTTGAGGGTGGCCGGGGCAATCTCGCCCAGGTCGCACAGTTCTCGCTGATTATCAAGCCAGGACTGGAAGTAATGTTCGGCCAGGAATGGCTTGAGTTTTGACGGGGAGTAGTTGACCGGATCAAAGGTATGCTGGTCGATCTCGCGGCGGATGCCCTCCAGTTCGCGCTGGGCGTGGTCAAACGTGGTAAGGGGCCGGCCCTGCCGGTCCTTGGTGATGTTCAGTTCCTGACCTTTGTACTTGAAGCGGATCAGGTGCCGGGTGGCGGGGTGGCCACAGCCGCAGAGCAGGGCGTCACGACCCTGGTACCGGCCGAGAGTAAGGTATCCCAGGCCACAGGTACGACAGCGCTGTTTTGAAAGAATGCGTCCGGCCATCGACAGCCCCCAAGACGGCAGATTTTCGGGAAGCGCCCCCAGGAAATCGGGGGCAACCTCCACCGTGCCACTCGCGGGTGTCGATGTCAACGGCTCATCCTTTGTCCACGGTCGGGCAACCCAGCCCTTACGCCGCCTCTTGCGACTCCAACAGTCCGGCCTTTTCGGCCTCGGTCCTGGCCTTTGCCAGGGCGTCCATAAGCTCGGGCAGTTGGTCAATACTCAGGGCCAGGCCCTTTTTGCTCGGGCGCCAGGTGTCGGAGTTTCCATCCAGCCACCACACCCTGATTGAAATCAGGTCGTGGCCTCTGTACTCGGACAATTCCACCCGGACCTTTTCTCGGGCGTTCTTGGTGATCTCGGCAATCAGCTTTTCCATGACACAGGTCCTTAATGCTTCAGGCCGCCTCGGCCATGCCAGCGGCGGTAAAGGTTGAACAGTAACGGGGCGTCATCCCCCAGTAACACTCGCCCGTTTTCAGGCACTGCCCCCGGCCGTGAGGCGTGGTCCGGGGGCCGGCGTGCTGGCATTCGGCGCACCTGCTCAGTCCGTCCGTCGGCCCTTCGGCCTGACCGCCTTGGGGGCGGGCCTTCGGGCCGTCGGCCTCGGGGATAATCCGAGCCCCGGGGAATAGGGCCAGGACCTCGGCCAGGGGATCGTCTGTCGGGGCGGCGTCTG
>JAHJDS010000423.1 GCA_018812395.1 Pseudomonadota bacterium | reverse complement strand
GCCGTCGAGGTCGAAATCGGCCGCCCCTTGGATTTCCCAGCCGCCGGCCACCGTTCCCAAGTAAACGTAGGTCCATTTGGTCTGACCGGCCGGGTCCCCGGTCAGCCACATGGCCGTTTCTCCCGTTCCGGAATGGCGCCAAAGTAGGTCGGATTTGCCGTCGCCGTTGAAATCGCCCACCCCGGCCGTCTGCCAGCCGCCTCCCACGGCGCCTAATTGGGCATAGCCGGAATAGGCCCCGTCGTCCAACAGCCACAGGGCGGTGAGGCCCGAAGTATGATGCCGCCAGAGCAGGTCCGACTTGCCGTCTCCGGAAAAGTCCCGCCTCCGGCCCGAAACCAGGTCGGATTCCTTGACCACCAACAGTTGCACGGTCCGGCCGCCGATGGTGACCAGGTCCGGCGAACCGATCCTCGAGGCGATACCCGTTTCATTGTCGCTGACTTCGTAAATGAGGATCGTGGCTGTAGTCAGGTCCATCGAACCCGTGCCGCCGTAGGCCAGGCTGTAGGTGACGGCGGTATCGCCCGGGTTCGAGGCCAACAGGGCGATACGGCCCGCCCGGTCCTGTCCGGCTATAGTATAAATTTGGGCCGACTGGGTGTTCTGAGTGACGCTCGTGCCTATCTTGTTGGAATACCGGCAAAGGTCCGACCAGAGATCGAAGGCATAGGCCACTTTCTTGGGCGTGCCGTCGGCCATAAACAGCCCGTAGAAAGTGGTCAGGTTCATGGCGGTGTCGTTTCCGCGATAAAAGGTGGAGACCGTGACCCCGGCCTCCTGGAGCTTGATCCAGAAGGCGGTGGCCAGAGCGGCCCCCCTGGCCCTGACCCTCAGGTCCAGGGCCTCTTCCGAATGCGGGTCCAGGTTGTCGACGCTGGTGTTCCATTCGCTGACGTGGCTTTCGGCCAAGGTGCACCCGGCGGCGTCCAGCTCGGTCCGGTAGAAAGCGGCCGCGTCTTCGTAGTCCTGGGGGACGTTCGAGTACATGTGCCAGGACATGAAATCCAGGGGCGCGCCGTCGGCCTTGACATAATCGATGAAATTCCGGACGTTCTGCTGTCCCTGCTGGGTCTTGCCGCCCGCCGGGGTCCATCCGGGGCCGCCGATGGAAAGATCGGGAAGGGCGGTCTGCAAAGCCTTGGCGATTTTCGAGTACACCTGGAAAAAATAGGTAAGGGTCAAAGGCGCCGGCCAGAACTGCGGATGCTCCGGTTCGTTCCAGATTTCCACATACTGGATATCGGCCGTAAAACCGTCCCACAGCCCCTCCCGGTAGTGCCGCATCACATTGACCGCCGCGGCCGCATAGTTGTCCAATTCAGAGGCTTCGGGAGGGTCGGCGTTGTTCCAACTGTCTCCCAATCGAAAGTAGGGCTGCGCGCTCACCCCCAGGACGGCCCTAAAGCGCAGGTCGCTCTCGGTGAAATTATACGACGAACTCGATTGGGGATCGGCGGTCCGGTCCGGATACATCTGGGCCATATCCAGGGGTCCGTAAAAATCATGGTTTCTGACCATGTTCACCCCCAGGTCCTTGTATTCCCGGGTCAGGTCCTTATTCCCCGGCTCGCCGGAAGGATAGGGGCCGGCGTTCACCCCCAACAGCGCCCGTATCGTCTCACCGGTGGGGTCGTTCAGAACGATGTCGATATCGGCTTGGGCGGCCGGGCCCGGCGAGGCCGGCAGCATCGAAAATAAAACAAGCAAAAAACAAAACGCCTTCCTCATGCCTCACCCCTTCCGAATCCTCAATCTGGATTATGGTTTATCCCCGTTCCCAGCCGCTTTCCTATCCCTTGATCAACCGCAGGCTCCAAGCGATAAGATATATCCCGGCGGGCAGGATGAGCAGTTGATAGCCGGAGAGTTCGCTTACCGCGGCCAGGACCAGTTCCAGAAAAGTGATGATCAGAATAATGATAACCAGCTTGGTCAGCGAACTTTTAAGCTGGTCCAGGGTGGAGGAAAAGTCGCCCCAGCTTTGACAGGCCTCGGCCTCGGTCTCTCTGGCCCCGGCCGAAAAAAGTTCATAAAGTCCCACCGCCAGAAATATCATCACCAGCGCGGCCAGAAAGATGTCCATGGTTTTGATCAAGCTGGAGAGCACATCCTGAACCTGGCCTTCGGCGATAAACGCGGTCATGCCCTGGATCCCG
>JAHJDS010000422.1 GCA_018812395.1 Pseudomonadota bacterium | reverse complement strand
CCGCCCAGGCCCGGCTTGGCCCCCTGGGCGTACTTGAACTCGACCATGGGCACCCGCTTGATGGTCTCCTCCCGGACCCCGAACAGCCCGGTGGCCACCTGGGTGATGACGTGATCGGACAGGGGGATGATGACGTCGGGGTAGCCGCCCTCGCCGGTGCAGCACAACGTGTCGAAGCTCTCGGCCAAGCGCATTCGGGCCCGCATGGTGGTCAGGGAGATCGAGCCGAAGCTCATCCCGCCGCCGTAGTGGGGCACGGCGATCCGGAGTTCGGGCCGGCCGTCGCCGGACCGGTTGAGGACCACCGAGGTGTCGATGTCCTCCCGTTCGATCCGGCGCGGGGCCTCCGGCGGGATGACCAGCCGGAGGCGGTCGAATCCGCCGCCGGAGTCGCCGATCCGGGTCTCGATGTCCTGGTGCGGCTCCCGGCCGTAGGCCGCCATGAACCAGGTGGACAGCAGCAGATCGGCCGTCCAGCGAAAGTCGCCCAACACCCGGTAGCCGGAGTGGATGACCACCGACAGGGCCTGGGCCGGACACTTGTCCACGCAGAAGTGATCGGTCTTCCGGCACTGGGGGCCGATGCAGAAATGCTCCTGGGGGAGTTGGATCCGGCCGCCCTCGACCAGGTGCACGCCGTAGGGACACACGCCGGCGCAGGTGTGGCAGTTCTGGCAGGCGCTCGACCGGCGGACGGCATACTTGCTCAGCGTGTTGCGGAACCGGCTGGGGGCCGGCTTTATCTCGGGGAACTTAGGCGCGCTCATTTTTTCCTGCGACCGAAGATGGGGGCGAAGTTCTCTTTTTCCAAGTCCTCGAAGAACATGGCCCGGCCGACCTCGCCCCGCAGGCGCCTGGCCTCCCGCAGACCCATGGCCCCCAGGATCTCGAGCAGCTGGTTGCGCCAGGCGCCCATCAGGTTGACGATGCGCTGGGCGCCCCACTCGGGATCGATCCACCGGATCTCGACCGGGCAGGCCCGGGCCTGGCGGCAATCGTCGCACAGCCGGCACTCGAGGGCCACCAGCAGCGCCAGGTCCACCACCGCCGCGTCGGCCCCGCAGGCGATGATCTTGGCCACGTGCTCGGCCATGGCCACGCCGCCGGCGGCCAGGAGGCAGACCCGATCCCGGAGCGAGCGCTCGACCAGGGCCAGGTGCGCCTCCCGCACCAGGTCGCGGACGTGAACGCCCCGGCGCTCGCCGAACCCGTGTCCGGTCAGATCGGCCTGGAGGTGCAGGGCGTCCACGCCGGCCTGGCAGAGTTCGACCACCCGGGCCGCCGCCCGCTCGTCCAGGTTGACCCGGACGGCGAACAGGATCCGGGGATTGGCCCGCCGCAGCCGGTCGACGATGTCGAGCACCTCGGGCTCATCGGCCAGTTCGACCTTCCGAAGCCAGCCGGCCATTTTCACCAGACCCTCGGCGTTGGCCGTCGAGCCGGTGACGATCAGCGGATGACGCTCCAGCCTCAGATCGTCGCTTAGGGGGGTGAGGTGCCGGCTCTCGGCGATCATCATCGTGTCCAGCGTCCGGGCCGCCTCGGCCACGGCCAGCCGGACGTTGGGCCCCAGGTCCCCCATGGGCGGCCGGTCGAAGACGATCGGCAGGGGCACCTCGCGGCCCCGGGGCTCCTCCCCGATGACGGCCCCGCTCTGGTCGAAACCGAGATGCCCGGGCGAGCCGCCGTAGAAGAACGAGGTCGAGATGTACTCCCGGCCGTGGATGCCGTCCCGCGTCGGCCGGACGATCTCGCTCATGTCCGTCCACATGGCGTCAAAGCCGGGGCCGGTGAACGGCCCGCCGTAGCCCGCCCCGGAGACCGGAATCATGCCCGTCTCGGCCTGGTACCAGGTGCTCCACACGATCTCGGGCTTCCAGGAGTCGTTGCCCAGGGACTCGTAACTGGGGTTGGCCGTCTTGTGAATCAGGCGGGCCGGGCAGCCCTGGACGCAGCGGAAGCAGTCGTGGCAGATCTGGTCCAACCGGTCGGCGTAGTCGGCCCCGAAGATGCGCCGGCCCTTGAAGGCGCCGTAGACGCACTGCTCCTTGACGCACACCGCGCACCGAAGACACCCCTCCTCCCAGTCGACGATGCCCGACCGGGCCGGGGTCGAAAACCGGGCGGCCATGGGTTTGGTGTTGACGTGGTATTTGGGGGGCATGGCCTAACCCGCCAGTCCGGCCCGCTTCAGGATCTCGGGCGCCTTGTGTTCCCACTCGATGGCCATCAGGTGAACGCCCCGGACGCCGTCCAGTTCCCGCAGCCGCTCGATGGTCTCGACGCACAGGGCGATGCCCTCGTCGGCCTGCCGGTCCGGGGCCACGCCCTCAAGTCGCCGGACGATCTCGTCGGGCACGTCCATGCCCGGCACCTTGTCCCGCATGTATTTGGCCATGCCCGCGCTCTTGAGCGGCGTCACCCCGGCCAGAACGGCCGCCTTGTCGCACAGCCCCATGTCCCGAACCTTGTCCAGCCAGGCCTCGAAGACCTCCAGATTGTAGATGCACTGGGTCTGGATGAAGTCGGCCCCGGCGGCGACCTTCTTGGCCAGGCGGGCCGGCCGCAGATTGACCGGCCGGGCGAAGGGGTTGGCCGCGGCGCCGATGAAAAACCGGGGGGCGGGGTCGATCTTTTCGTCCCCCAGGATCACCTCCTCGTCCCTCATCCGCCGGAGGACCCGGACCAACTGGACCGAGTCCAGGTCGTGGACGCCCCGGGCCCCGGGCTGATTGCCGAAGGAGACGTGATCGCCCGACAGGCAGAGCACGTTCTGGATCCCCAGGGCGAAGGCGCCGATCAAATCGGACTGGAGGGCGATCCGGTTGCGGTCCCGGACCGTCATCTGGAGGATGGGGTCGTGGCCTTCGTTTTTCAGAAGGACGCAGGCGGCCCAAGAACTCAGCCGGACCACGGCCGTCTGGTTGTCGGTGACGTTGACGCCGTCCACCAGTCCCTTTAAGTGGGCCGCCTTTTTAAGCACCGCCCCGGCGTCGGCCCCCTTGGGCGGGCCGCACTCGGCGGTGACCACGAACCGCTTTCCGGCCAGGGCCTTTTCCAACGGGCTGTCGGTCATCATGGCTGACGATCCTCCCGGACGACCCGCCGCACGCCGCCGGCGTGAGAGGTGGACCAGTCCACCGGCGGGGTCACTTCCCCGAACCGGTCCAGCTCGCCCAACCGCTCCAGCCGCTCGACGATCATCGCCCAGCCGCACTCCATCTCGGGGTTGACCTCGCAGGAGCCGTCCGCCCGGGTGCCGCCGCAGGGGCCGTTGAACAGGTGCTTGGCGCACCGGGCCACCGGACAGACCGCCCCGAAATAGGCCAGCTTGCAGTCGCCGCAGCCGAGGCAGTTCTCGGTCCAGCGCCCCGGCGAGTCGGTGGTCCCGATGAACAGGGTGTTCAGGCCCGGGATGACGGGCGTGTCCGGGTAGTGCTGGGCCAGGAACTGGGCCCCGGCCCCGCAGCCCAGGGACAGGACGGCCTCGAACTCCGGGACCCGGCCGGCGATCTGGTGGACGAACCGATCCACGCACTGGCGGTCGATGGAGTCCTCGACGATGGTCTTGTGGCGGCCGTCGAGGTTGAAGGCGATGGACAACGCCGAGGCCAGCAGGGCCGCCTCCTTGCGGCCGCCGGCGGCGCACTCGGCCACGCAACTGTCGCAGCCCACCACCAGCACCTTGTTGTAGCGCTGGATCAGGGCCTTGATCTCGTCAATCGGTTTTTGTTCGGCAACGATCACAATGATCCCCCATGGTCAATCGAGGCTACCAGGTCAGGCGGACCGGCACCCCGGCGGCGGCCATCGCCCGCTTTATCTCTTGGATATTGTAGGTCCCGTAGTGGGTCATTGAGGCGATCAGGGCCGCGTCGGCCAGGCCCTCGGTCACCACCCGGGTCAAGTGCTCGGGCCTCCCCGCCCCGCCCGAGGCGATGACCGGGATCGACACGGCCTGTGATATCATCGGCGTCACCCTCATCTCGTAGCCGTCCTGGGTGCCGTCGGCGTCGATGCTGTTGAGGCAGATCTCGCCGGCGCCCAGTTCCTCGGCCCGCTTGGCCCACCACAGGGCGTCGAGGCCCATCGGCGTCCGGCCGCCGTTGATGTAGACCTCGTACCCGCACGGAATTTGTTCGCTAGGACCTACCCGGAGGACGTCCATGCCCAGGACGATGCACTGGGAGCCGAAGGCCCGGGCCCCCTCTTGGATCAGGTCCGGTTTTTTGACCGCCGCCGAGTTGACGCTGACCTTTTCCGCCCCGGCCAGGAGCACCCGGCGGATATCCTCCACCGTCCGGATGCCGCCGCCCACCGAGAACGGAATGAAGATGGCCGCCGCCACGCGCTCCACGACGTCGATCATGATCTCCCGGGCGTCGCTGGAGGCGGTGATGTCGTAGAACACGATCTCGTCGGCCCCCTGCTCGTAGTAGAACCGGCCCATGTCCACCGGGTCGCCGATGTCGACGTTGCCGGCGAATTTGACGCCCTTGGTGGTCTTGCCGCCGCGCACGTCCAGGCAGGGGATGATCCGTTTAGACAGCATGTCGTCCGTCCCAGCGGCAAAAGGCGCTAAGCATCTCGAGCCCCGGCCGGCCGCTCTTTTCCAGGTGGAACTGGGTGGCCACCAGGTTTTTCCGGGCGATCACCGACGGGAACCACACCCCTTGGTATTCGGTGGTGGCGACCACGTCGGTCTCATCGGCCGGCACCGGGAAATAGGAGTGCACGAAATAGTACTCGAATTTCGGGTCGCCCCAGGCCTTCATGACCGGATGGCCGCCACGGGCCTGGAGCCGATTCCAGCCCATGTGGGGGACCTTCAGCCGGCGGCCGTCGTGGTGCTCGGGAAACCGTTTGACCGTGCCCGGCACCAGCCCGAGGCACTCGACCCCGCCGTCCTCGTCGGAAAAATCCATGACGATTTGAGTCCCTAAACAGATGCCCAACAGCGGCCGTCCTGAATTACAAAAATCCTGGATCGCCGCGCCCATGCCGCTGGCCCTCAGATCGGCCATGGCCGCCCCGGCCGCGCCCACGCCCGGAAAGATCACCCGCTCGGCCGCCCGGACCTCGTCGGGGTCGGCCGTCACCCGGCCGTCGAAACCCAGGTGGGCCAGGGCTCGGGCGACCGAGGTCAGGTTCCCGGCCCGGTAATCCACGATGGCGATCGGCGCCCTCACCGGACCCGGCCTCCGCCTCGGGGAGCCCCGTCCCGGATCACGGCCTGACCCCGGTCGGGCCCAAATCGACGATTCGGGAGACGAAGTCGCTGAAGGCGTCCGCCGGATCGGGCGCGTCGGCGAAAATGATCTCGATCCGCTCGGGGTCGAGACCGATCTCGTCCATGATCCGCCGCAGACGGCCGATCCTTTTTTCGGCCCTCAAATTGCCCTCGATGAATCGGCACTGACCCTTGGGGCAGGCGGCCAGGACCACCCCGGCGGCCCCGTTCTGAAAGGCCCGCAGCAGGACGTGACTCTCGGTCTTGGACGAGCAGGGCAGCTCGACCGGACGGATGGCCACCTCGGGGCGCGGCTCGGACAGCTTGTCAGCCAGGCCCGAATTGGCGCAGACGAACACCACCAGGCGCAAGGCCTCGTCGGAGACGGGTTTTCTTTTGGTCGGGCTTCTCATCGCCTCTCCGGCCACGGTCCCGGCCCCCTCGCCTTCGGCTCAGGGCCAAGTCTGGAAATATAACAAACCCGACCGGTCCGGGCAAGCGGTAACGTTGCCGTTGGGCCCGCGCCCGGACGCAGTCAAGGCGCTCACTCGCCTCCCCCCAGGACGCGGCCGTAGACCCGGTGGACCCGGCCCAGGACCCGATCGACCTTCAGTTCGTCGCCACCCTCGAGCACGCCGCCCAGCCGGGCCGCCAGACGGATTTCCCGGCCGTCAAAGGCGGCCGTGTCCCCGCCCCGGCCGGTGATCAGCCGGAGGCGCTGGTCCAGCACCCGCAGGAAGTGGAAGTCCTCGCCGAGCCGCCGCCCGACCGCCCGCTCGATCCGCCCGCGGCTGGTCAGGGCCTGGATGGCCCGCCGGGTGTGCGGGGTGCGCAGACCCTTTTCCCGGCCGCCGTGCAGCAGCTGCAGGTACTGGACCACGAACTCGACGTCCACCAGGCCGCCCCAGCCCAGTTTCAGGTTGTACTTGCCGACCGGGGCCCGGCCCCGCTCGGCGACCATCCGTCCCCGCAGGTCGTGCATCCGCCGGGCCAATTCGGCCGGATCGAGCTCGGCCTCCTGGCCGTAGACCACCCGATGGGCCGCCTCGACCACCCTCGCGCCCAGCCGGCGGTTGCCGGCCACCACCCGGAGCTTGATCAGGGCCTGGCGCTCCCAGGGCGCCGAGGTGCGATGATAATGAATGAACGAATCCAGACTGACCACCAGCGGGCCGAAGGTCCCCGAGGGCCGGAGCCTGGCGTCCAGCTCGTAGCCGGGACCTTCCGGGACCGGCAGGCTGAGAATGGTGATCAACCGCTGGGAGACCTTGACCGCCGTCTCGACGACGTTGGGGTCGTTCTCCCGGCAGATGAACAACACGTCCAGATCGGACAGGTGCCCCATCTCGGCCCCGCCCAGCTTGCCCAGGCCCAACACGGCCATGGCCGGGACCCGGCGTCCGGTCCGGGCGACCATCCCCCGGGCCAGCCCCAGGGCCGCCTCCAGGGACACCTCGGCCAGGTGGGTGGTCTGACCGGCGACCATGGGCAAGGCCAGGTCGCCCATCAGATCGCGGACCCCGATCCGCAGCCGCTCGTCGTTGACGAACCGCCGCAAATACCCCATCGCCTCCTCGGGGTCGTCCACCCCGGCCAGCAGGTCTCTCAACTCGCGCTGAACCTCCCGCTTTTGACGCTTGACCGTGGCCGCCCGGGGGTCGATCAGGGCGTCGAGCAGGCCGGGGTTCTTGATCAGCAGCCCGGACAGATGGGCGCTGGTCCCGCACACCCGGGCCAAGAGGCGGAGCACCTCCGGGTTCTCGAAGAGCAGGACGTACAGCCCGGTGCGCCGGCCCACGGCCTCCAGGTACCGCTCGGCAAAGACCAGGCCCCGATCCGGGTCCGGGGTGTCGGCCAGGCGCGTGGCCAGGGCGTTGACCACGCTCCGGACCACCCCCTGTCGCTGTTGATCCCGGGTCATGAGCACCCGATCGGCGAACAGCCGGCCGAGTCTGTCCCGGGCCGCCTCGGGCTGGGCGTAGTCCAGGCGGGCCAGGGCCTGACGCAGGGCGTCCGGATCGAGTCCGGCCAGATCCTCCTCGGCCTCCTCGGCCGGGGCCTCCCGGGGAGAGGCCAGCAGATTCTTGAACTGGGCGGCGACCACCGCCCGGTGGCTCCCCAACTCGGCGGCCAGGTCGGCGGCCGCGCCCGGGCCGCCCAGTCCCATCCGGAAGGCCAGGGCCATCAACTCGTCCTCCTGAAGGGGCAGGAGCTGGGTCTGGCCCAATCCGACCATCTGAAGCCGATGCTCCAGGTGCCGCAGGAACTCGTAGGCCGCCTCGAGCCGGCCGGCGGTGGTCAACTCGATGATTCCGCTGTCGGCCAGGGCGCGCAGCGCCCCCAGGGTGTCACGACGCCTCAGTTCGGGCATCCGGCCGCCGAAGATAATTTGAAGGGTCTGGACGAAAAACTCGATCTGGCGAATGCCGCCCGGGTCCAGCTTGATGTCCAGGCCCCTGTCCACCGGGCCCCGCCGCCGGGCCTCGTAGCGGCCCTTGAGGTCCCGGATCTCCTCCAGGGCGGTGAAGTCGAGCGACCGGCGGAAGACGAAGGGCGTCACCGCCTCGACGAAACGTTCCCCCAGTCCCTGGTCGCCGGCCACGGGCCGGGCCTTGAGCAGGGCCATCCGCTCCCAGCCACGGGCGTGATAGAGGTAGTGGGCCTCGGCCCCGGCCAGGCTCTGGGTCAGGGCGCCGTCCTTGCCGCCGGGCCGGAGGTCCAGATCGATCCGGAACACCAGCCCCCGATCGGTCAGTTCCCCCAGGCACCGGGTGACGAACCGGCCCAGGGAGTCATAGAAGCGAGGCACGCTCACCGGCTGGGGACCGGGGGTGGCGGCCGCGGAGTGGTCGTCCCCGGACTGATAGAGATAGACCAGGTCGACGTCCGACGAAAAATTGAGTTCCCGCCCCCCCAGCTTGCCCAGGCCCAGGACCACGAACCCGCTCTGGTCCTCGGCCAGGCCGGGGGGCGGACCATGGACCGCCTTCAGCCGGGCGAAACCCCGCCTCACCGCCGTTGCCAGGGCCGCCTCGGCCACGTCGCTCAGTCCTCCGGTCGTCTCCTGGAGGGAGGCCAGACCGGACAGGTCGCGGGCGGCGATGCGGACCATCTCGACCCGGGACACGTCCCGGAGCCGGGCCAGCACCTCGGCCTCGTCGGCCTCCGGTCCGGGCCGAGCCAGGGCTTGGTCCAGGTCCCGGCGGCTGGTGGGCCGGGTGAAGCCCGACTCGACGAACAGTTCCCGGGTCCACTCCGGCCGGACGGCCAGGTTGCGCCCCAGCACCGGCGAGGCGGCGCAGACCCGGGTCAGGGCCCCCACGGCCGATGAATCGGCCGTGAGGGCCACCCGTTCGTCCGCGGTCAGGGCCTCCAGGGCCTCGGTCAATCGCCGTTCGGCCCCGGCGGGCAGCTCCTGGATGTCCATCGGTTTCGCGGCCACGACTGTCCCCCCCAGGCCTTTGCTCGAGCCTAGCAGTCGTAATACAGGGCGAACTCGTACGGATGAGGCCGCAGCCTCAGGGCGTCCACCTCGTGCTCGGTCTTATAGTCGATCCACATGTCGATGGCGTCCCGGGTGAACACGTCCCCCTTGAGCAGGAACTCGTGATCGGCCGAAAGTTCCTCCAGGGCCTCGGCCAGGGAACCGGGCGTCGACGGCACGTCGGCCAGTTCCTCGGGAGCCAGGGCGTAGATGTCCTTGTCCAGGGGCTCGCCGGGATCGATCTTGTTCTCGATGCCGTCGAGGCCGGCCATGAGCATGGCGGCGAAGGCCAGATAGCCGTTGCACGACGGGTCGGGGAATCGGACTTCGGCCCGCTTGGCCTTGGGCGAGGGGCTGTACATCGGAATCCGGATGGCCGCCGAACGGTTCCGGCTGGAGTAGGCCAGATTGACCGGGGCCTCGTAGCCGGGCACCAGCCGCTTGTACGAGTTGGTCGTCGGGTTGGTAAAGGCGCACAGGGCTCGGGCGTGCTTGAGCACGCCGCCGATGTAGTACAGGGCCATCTCCGAGAGCCCGCCGTAGCGGTCGCCGGCGAACAGCGGCTTGTCCCCCCGCCACAGGCTCTGGTGGACGTGCATCCCCGAGCCGTTGTCCTGGAACACGGGCTTGGGCATGAAGGTCACCGTCCGGCCGTGCCGCTTGGCCACGTTCTTGACGATGTACTTGAACAGCATCAACTTATAGGCCATCTCCAACAGCGGCGCGAAGCGCATGTCGATCTCGGCCTGGCCGGCGGTGGCCACCTCGTGGTGCTGGGCCTCGACGGCGATGCCGCACTGCTCCATGACCAGGCACATCTCGGTCCGGATGTCCATCTGGCTGTCGGTGGGCGACACCGGGAAGTAGCCTTCCTTGTAACGAGGCTTGTAGCCCAGGTTGGGGTTTTCCTCGCGGCCCGAGTTCCAGCGGCCCTCGACCGAGTCCAGAAAATAGTAGCCCGAGCGCTGGTTCTGGTCGAACCGGATGTCGTCCAGGATGAAGAACTCGGCCTCGGGGCCGAAGTAGGCCACGTCGGCGATGCCGGCCGACTGGAGGTAGGCCTCCGCCTTCTGGGCGACGTGGCGCGGGTCGCGGGTGTACTTCTCCTTGGTGATCGGGTCGACGATGTTGCAGATCATTGACAGGGTCGGGTACTGGGTGAACGGGTCCATCATCGCCGTGGCCGGGTCGGGGATGATCAGCATGTCCGAGGCGTGGATCGGCTGCCAGCCCCGGATCGAGCTGCCGTCGAAGCCGAAGCCGTCCTCGAAGCGGCCCTCGTCGAGTTCGCTGAGCGGATAGGTGCAGTGCTGCCACAGACCGGGATAGTCCATGAACTTGAGGTCGACCATCACCGCCTCGTTCTTCCGGGCGAATTCCAATACTTCCTTGACCGTCATTTTTGCACTCCTAAAGACGTCGTGTCATCAGAGGCCCGGGCTCCCCCGGGCGTCACTGTTTCCGATCGGCCAAGCTGAACAGCAGGGCCGCCTCCATTTCCGCGGTTTGTTCCGGGTCGTCGACCTTCTGGCCGAAGAAATCCAGGACGTAGAACACGTCGTGAATCTGGTCGACCTTGGTGGACACCTTGGCGATGTGCACGCTCAACTGCAGGCCGAACAGGACCCGGGTGATGGCGTAGAGCAGCCCCAGCCGGTCGTGGGCGGTGACCTCGACCAGGGTGTAGAAGTCCGAGGTGTCGTTGTCCACGCTCACCCGGGGCGGCTTGCGGGGCGTCTCCGGTCGGCGGGCCGCCGGGGGCGCCGTCTTGGTCGCCAGGCGGTACTCCAGGGAAAGCCTGCCCCTGACCACCCGCTGGGCGTCGGCGGCCACCCGGTCCCATTTCTCGCCCAGAAACTCCCGGTCCAGGGGGTAGTCCACCTGGAAGATTTCCAGGGCCACGCCGTTTTGACGGGTGTACACCTGGGCCTGGAGAATGTTGATGTCGTGCAGGCTCAACACCCCGGCCATCTGGGAGAAGAGCCCCGGCCGGTCATGGGTGAAGATGGTCACCTCACAGGCCTCCCGGCGGGGCCGCTCCCGCCAGGTGAAGATGAGGTCCCCTTTCTTCAGCCGGGATTCGACCCGGACGTGCTCGGCCACCGTGGCCGGCGCCACCGAGGCCAGGTAGTGGTCGCTCATGGGCTCGAGAAACCTCTCGATCTCATCCGGCTCGAATTCGTCGGCCAAGAGGGCCGCCACCTGGCCGGGCAGTTCGGCCAGGCGGCTCAGGACCGGGGGGCTGGCCAGGTCCGAGTGCTCCAGAATGTGGCGGACCTTGACGTACAGCTCCTGGAGGAGCATCGCCTTCCAGGGGCTGTAGGCCTCCGGACCGGTGGCCAGGGAATCGGCCACGCTGAGCAGCAGCAGCATCGTCAGCCACTCGGTGTGCCTCACCCGGCGGGCGGTGTCGACGATCAGCTTTTCATCCGACAGATCCCGCGAGGCGGCCACGTCGGCCAGGAGCAGGTGTTCGGCCACCAAGAACCTGATCGCCTCGGTGTCGTCGGCGTTCAGCCCCAGCCGGGACCCCAGTTCCCAGACCTTGGCCGCCCCGCGGCCGGCGTGATCGGGCCCCTGCCCCTTGCCCATGTCGTGCACCAGTCCGGCCAGAAACAGCAACTCCGGCCGCTCGACGTCCTCGAACAGATCGCTGAACCGTCCCCCGCCCTCGGGAGGGTCCATTCCCTGGGCCATTTGTTTGAGGACCCAGACCGTCTGAATCAGGTGCACGTCCAGGGTGTAGACGTGGTAGGCGTCGTGCAGGGACCGGGCCACGGCCGGCTCCAGCTCGGGCAGGTAGTGGGGCAGGAGCCCCACCCCGTGCATCGCCTTGACCAGATCGGCCGAGGACCACTCGGCCCTCAAAAAACCCAGGAACAGATCGGCCACCGCGGCGTCGGCCCGAAAGGCGTCGTCGACCAGGTGGAGGTGGTCGCGAATGGTCTGCAGGGCCGACACGGCCAGGGGCAGGTCCGGGGCGGCCGCCCGGGCGAAGATCTCCATCATCCGGGAGGGCCGGCGTTCCACTTCACCCGGGTCGGCGAAATCCAGGCGGCCGGCCCGGATCTCGAATCCCGGCGGGGTCGCCCGGGGCCCGGTTCTGGTCCGCCCCTCGGGCCACAACCGGGCCTCGGCCCGATCGAAGAAGGAGTCCACGATCCAGGCCGTGGCGAAAACGTGCTGGTAATAGGCCCGCATCAGCGTCTCCACGGCGCTCATGGCCTGGCGGTCACTGAACCCCAAGAACTCGGCCACCGCCGGCTGGACCTCGAAGTTGAGTCGATCCCGGTGCCCGCCGGCCAGGTAGTGGAGGTGGTTGCGCACCCGCCACAGGAAGTCCTGGGCCGTGGACAGGGTGTCCTCGGCCTCGGGCGGCAACAGCCCCGCCCGGACCAGATCAGGGACGCCCTGACAGTCGAAGACCATCCGTCCGATCCAGCCCAGGGCGTGGATGTCCCGCAAACCGCCCTCGCCCTCCTTGACGTGGGGCTCCAGCAGATAGGGCGAACCGCCATAGGTCTCCCGCCGCCGTCGGACCGACTCGACCATCTTCCGGAAAAAGGTCCGCCGCCGCCCCTGGGGCCGATGGCGGGCCATCAACTTGGTCATCAACGCCGAAAACAGCGACTCGTCGCCGGCCAGCAGCCGGGCGTCCAGAAGGCTCATCAGGGTCTGTAAGTCCCGGGCGGCGATCTCCAGGGACTGGCTGACCGTGCGCACGGCGTGGCCGACGTCCAACCCGGCGTCCCAGAGGGGATAGAGCATCGATTGAGCCAGTTGGGCCAGGCGCTTTCTCTGGCGGGTCTGGTGGAGCAGCAGCAGGTCCACGTCCGAGGCCAGACACAGCGACCGGCGGCCGTATCCGCCCAGGGCCACCAGGGCCAGACCATCGGCCCCCTCCGCCCCGGCCACCTCCTGGAAGAGGCGGCGGAGCAGGTCGTCCATCCATGCGGATCGGCGCCGAACGACCGCCCGACCGGGTTCGCCGGCCAGGTGGGCCCGTTCGAACTCCGATCCTCCCCCTCGAATCGACTCGATTTCCAAAACGACCTCAGACGGCCTCTTCGCCCCGCTCGCCGGTCCGGATGCGGATCACCTGGCCCACGTCGGCCACGAAGATCTTGCCGTCGCCGATCTTACCCGTCTTGGCCGCCTCGGCGATGACCTCGACCACCCGGTCGGCCAGGTCGTCGCCGACCACCACCTCCAGCTTGATTTTAGGCAGGAAATCGACCACGTACTCCGCCCCGCGGTAGATCTCCTTGTGACCCTTCTGGCGGCCGAAGCCCTTGACCTCGGAAATGGTGATGCCCCGCACCCCCAGTTCGGTCAGCGCCTCCTTCACTTCGTCCAGCTTAAACGGCTTGATAATGGCCTCGATCTTCTTCATGACCGACCTCCCCTGGCATTGAGGAAATGACGGGGCCCGGCCACCGGATTCTTGCCTTGGCCCCGCGTGATGTAATACACTTGTCTGCGGCCCCCTCTTTGACCGGAGCGCCCCGGCGCGGCCCAGGCCACGGGCCGGGCGGCCGTGGCCTCACCCTTGAGGGGCAACGGTCGTGCCAAGTTGATACTGGCCTGATATTACTACATATTGTCAGTTGATAGCCCCTCGCCCGCAACCTTCTTATACATTTTTGTATCATACAACGGACGCGAATGCACATTTTTGTCGGTCTCGGCCCGGGCAGATGCCTCGGGGTTCGACCTTCTTGGCGACCGGACTTGACACTTATGTCTATTTCTGCTATAAATTTTTTCAATAACCAATTGCCAGGGGCCGGCCATGGACCTGAAACGACTGGAAGTGTTCGTCAAGGTGGTGGAGCACAAGAGCTTCTCCCGGGCCGCGGAAGAGGTGTTGCTGTCCCAACCGACCATCAGCGGGCACATCAAATACCTGGAGGAGACCCTGGCCGTGCAGCTCCTGGACCGGCTGGGCCGGGAGGTGACGCCCACCCGGGCCGGCCTGATCCTGTACGACCACGCCCGGGTCCTGCTGGCGCACCGTGACCGGGCGGTGATGGCCATTGACGAGTTCGTCGGTCAGATGCGGGGCGAACTGGTCTGCGGCGGCAGCACCATCCCGGGGCAGTATCTCCTGCCGGCCCTCCTGGGTCGATTCCGGGAGAGCTACCCCGAGGTGATGGTCCGGCTGGTCATCGGCGACACCGACGCCGTGATCGACGGCGTGGCCCGGGGGGAACTGGAAACCGGCGTGGTCGGGGCGCCGGTGGACGACGACCGCCTGGCCTCGGCGCCCTTGGGCCGGGACGAATTGGTCCTGGTGGTCCCCCCGGGCCACTCCTGGGCCAATCGGGAGGCGGTCGATCCCACGGAGCTGCCCGGCCAGCCCTTCCTCCAGCGCGAGGTCGGCTCCGGGACCCGTCGCAGCGTCGAGCGGGCCCTGCGTGAGGCCGGGGTCAACGTCTCGGCGCTCGACGTGGTCGCCCAACTGGGCTCGACCGAGGCCGTCCGTCAGGGCGTCAAGGCCGGCCTGGGCCTGGCCATGGTCTCCAAATTGGCCGTGGCCGAGGACGCCCAGCGGGGCGCCCTGTTTATCGTGCCCGTGCGCGGCGTCGACCTCCGGCGCCGCTTTTACAACGTCTGGCACCTCCACCGGGCCTGCTCGCCGCTGTGCCGGGCCTGGCTCGAGTTCGTCACCAGCGAACTGGCGGATTAGTATCAACGGAAAGGGAGAATCGAACTGGAACCGGTCACGGACCAAAACGGACGTCGCCTGACCCAGCAGACCTCGGCCTCGGGCTGAGCGGCCAAGATCGCCCCAGGGGACCTGGAGGCCATCCTGGCTAAACTGCCGGCGGTCAGTCATCCCGACCTGATCGTCGGGTGCGACATGGCCGACGACGCGGCGGTCATCCGGCTGACGAGCGAGCTGGCGTTGATCCAGACGGTCGATTTTTTCACACCGATCCTGGACGACCCGTACCTCTTCGGCCAGGCGGCCGCGGCCAACGCCCTGTCGGACGTCTACGCCATGGGCGGGCGGCCCCTGTGCGCCCTGAACATCGTCGGGTTCCCGGTGGGCCGGATGGACTTCGAGGTCCTGGGCCGGATCATGCGCGGCGGACAGGAAAAGGTGGCCGAGGCCGGGGCGATCCTGGTCGGCGGGCACTCGATCGACGATCCGGTCCTCAAGTACGGCCTGGCCGTGTCCGGCCTGGTTCATCCCGACCGGGTCATCACCAACGCCGGGGCCCGGGCCGGGGACGTGCTGGTGTTGACCAAGCCCCTGGGCACGGGGGTCATCGCCACGGCCATCAAGGGGGGCCTGGCCGACGCGACGGTCGTGGACCGGATGGTCGAGGTCATGACCGCCCTCAACCGGCCGGCCGGGGAGGCCATGACCGAGCTGGGCGTCCTGGGAGCGACCGACGTCACCGGCTTCGGCCTGCTGGGGCACGCCCTGGAGATGGCCCGGGCCAGCCGGGTCCGACTGGTCATCGAGGCGGGCCGGGTGCCGTTCATCGAGGGGGTCGCCGAGCTGGCGGCCATGGGGATGATCCCGGCCGGGACCTACAAGAACCGCGATTTCTGCAAACACGTCATGAGCCTGGCCCCCGGCGTGGACCCGCTGCGGCTGGACCTCCTGGCCGACGCCCAGACCTCGGGCGGGATGCTGATCAGCATCGCCGCCAATGAACTGGAGCCCCTGGTCGAGCGTCTGACCGGGCACGGGGCCATTTGCGCGAACCCCATCGGCCGGGTCGAGGCCGGCCCGCCGGGCACCCTGGCCGTGGAACCCTGAACGACGTCCTGGTTAGCCTACAAGCGACCCATCGGCCCGGTCGCCGGCGGAGAGGAGAGACACATGCCGACCCTGGATTGCCGCGGCCTGGCCTGTCCGGCCCCGGTCCTCAAGACCCGGGACCACATCGAGCGGACCGGCGACGCCACATTCGAGGTCCGGGTGGACAACGACGCCGCCTTCCAGAACGTCAGTCGCTTTCTGACCGGCCAGGGGTTTTCGTGCGTCGTCACCGGACAGGCCCCGGATATCACCATCGTGGCCGAGAAGACCGGCGAACCGACGGCCCCCGCGTCCGACCCGGCCGATCCGACCTGCCAGGCCCCGGCCGTCGGGCGCAAGATCATGGTCCTCATCGGCGCCGATCGTCTGGGACGGGGCGACGACGACCTGGGACGGGGCCTGGTCAAGAACTTCGTGCTGACCCTGGGGGAGATCGGCCCGGACCTGTGGCGGCTGGTCTTTGTCAACTCCGGCGTCAAGCTGACCCTCGAGGGGGCCGCCACCCTGGAGGACATCCAGGCCCTGGAGCGGGCCGGCGTGACCGTGCTCGTCTGCGGCACCTGCCTGGGCCACTTCGGCGTCATGGACCAGAAGCGCGTCGGCCAGACGACCAACATGCTCGACATCGTCACCTCGATGCAGCTCGCCGACAAGGTGATATCGATCTAGAAGATCGGCCCGCCACCCGGTCTCCGGTCGGGTTTCGAGGTGACGTCGGGGCCGAACCGGTGTTTTTTCGGGCCCGTCCGGACCGAAAACCGGCCATCCGGGCGCGGACGCGGTCGGCCGGGCGCGGGGCGGACCCGGTTTTTTTTGGCGGTGACAAGGCTTTTTAACTTGCGCCTCCCTGGGTTTCAGATTATAAAGGTTACTTTGTATCCCGAACGCACTTTCATAACCCGCAGGGAGAGACAAGGACGAAGCCGTGGGTAGTGTTATAAAAAAACGTCGCAAGAAAATCCGCAAGCACAAGCACCGCAAGCTCCTGGCGCGGACCCGCCACAAGCGGCGGCGCTAGGAACCAGCCCCCCGTCGCCCTGGCCCCGGCCGGAGGGCCGGACGCGGCGCGGGGAGCGATCTAGCCGCCGGTTAGATACAGAGAGATTTCATGTCGTCAACCACCCTGATCCAGGGCGGTTTCGTCCTGACCATGGATGAGCGGGAGACGGTCCACTCCCCCGGGGCGGTCCTGGTGCGCGGCGCCGACATCATCTGGGTCGGACCGCCCGACGGGGCGCCCCTGGTCCCGGACGAGGTCCTGGACTATCCCCACGGCGTCATCCTGCCCGGTCTGGTCAACGCCCACACCCACGTGGCCATGACCTTGTTTCGGGGCCTGGCCGACGACCTGCCGCTCGACGTCTGGCTCAACGACCATATCTTCCCGGCCGAAAGCCGACTTACCGGAGACATGGTGGACGCGGGCAGCCGGCTGGGCGCGGCCGAGATGCTGCTCTCGGGCACGACCTGTCTGGGCGACATGTACCTCTTTACCAAGGACGTCGCCCGGGCCCTGGGTGAGGTCGGCATCCGGGCCGTGGTCGGCGAGGTGCTCTATGACTTCCCCTCGGCCAGCTACGGCGAGTTGCCCCAAGGGTACGAGTACACCCAAGGCCTGATCGATGAGTGGCAAGATCATCCCCTGATCTCGGTCGCCGTCGAGCCCCACGCCGTGTACACCTGCTCCCCGGAACTCCTTCAAAACGCCCACCGCCTGGCCGCGGACAACGACGTCCGACTGATCATCCACCTCAGCGAGACCCAGAAGGAAGTCCGGGACTGCCTGGCCAAATTCGGCCGGACACCGGTCGGGCACCTGGAGAACCTGGGTCTGCTCTCGGACCGGCTCCTGGTCGATCACTGCGTCTGGGTCACGCCCGAGGAGATCGAACTGCTGGCCCGACGCCGCGTCAACGTGGCCCACTGTCCCGAGTCCAACCACAAGCTGGGCTCCGGCATCGCCCCCATCGCCGACATGCTGGCCGCCGGGCTGACGGTCGGGATCGGCACCGACGGCCCGACCTCGAACAACGACCTGGACCTCTTTTCCGAGATGCAGGCCGCGGCCCTGATCGCCAAGGGTTTTTCGCTCGACCCGACCAAGCTCCCGGCCGGGCAGGTCCTGGCCATGGCCACCCGCGGCGGCGCGGCCGCCCTGGGACTGTTCGATCAGATCGGCTCCCTCGAGGTGGGCAAGCGGGCCGACCTGATCGTCGTCGACACCGACCGGCCCCACCTGACGCCGATGTACGATCCCGTCTCCCACTTGGTCTACGCCGCCCGGGGATCGGACGTGGTCCTGACCATGGTCCACGGCCGGGTCCTGGCCCGGGACTCTCACCTGACCAGCCTGGACATCGAAGAGGTCAAGGCCCGGGTCAGGCGCATCGCCAGGCAAATCAGACCGAACTGAAGCCGGCCCTGGGCGGCCCTCGGCCAATTGACATGGAATCTAATGACAGGCCGTAGCCGACCGGCCGCCCGGCGTTTTCGCTAGACGCCCGGCGGGCCGGTCGGATCACATTGGACGTAACACGCCCCTCGCCGGGGCATAGAGGGCGGTGGTGATGCTCGACCAGGACGACCGACTGGACCTAATGCTGGCCGGCGGCCGGGTGCTGACCCTGGACCGAGAGGGGACCGACCTGGACCCGGGCCGGGTGGGCGTCCGGGGCGGCGGGATCGTCCTGGTCGAGCCGGACGAAGGACCCCGGCCAAAGGCGGACCGCCTCATCGAGGCCAAAGGACAAATAATCCTGCCCGGGCTGGTCAACTGCCACCTCCACGCCCCGATGACCCTGTTCCGCGGCCTGGCCGACGATCTGCCTCTGGACGATTGGCTCAGCGAGCACATCTTTCCGGCCGAGGCCAAATGGGTCGATCCGGACATGGTCTACTGGTGCACCCTCCTGGCCGCGGCCGAGGGCCTGCTGTCCGGCACGACCTGCATGGCCGACTCCTACTTCGAGGAAAGGGCCGCGGTCAGGGCCTTCCAGGAGTCAGGTCTCCGGGTGGTGTGCGCCCAGGGGGTGATCGACTTTCCGGCCCCGGGCGTGCCCGATCCGGCTCGGAATATCGAGGTCGCCGAGCGCTTTTGCCGGGAAACGGCCGACCGGGGAGGACTTATCACCCCGGCCATCTTCTGTCATTCTATCGACACCTGCTCGGCCGAGACACTCCGGAAAGCCCGGGGTCTGGCCGATCGGCTGGGGGTGGGGCTGATGATCCACCTGGCCGAGACCAAAGGTGAGGTCGAGCGCTGCCGACGCGAGCACGGCCGGAGCCCGGTGGCGTACCTGGATGGTCTGGGCTTTTTGCAGAAAAACGTGGTCGCCGTGCACGCCGTGTGGGTCGACGAGGACGACGCCGCCCTCCTGGCCCGCCGGGGGGTGGGCGTGGCCCACTGCCTGGAATCCAACCTCAAGCTGGGCTCGGGCCTGGGGCCAATGACCATGCTGCGGGCGGCCGGCCTGACGGTCGGCCTGGGGACCGACGGCCCGGCCTCGAACAACGACCTGGACATGTTCGGCGAGATGCGCTCGGTGGCCCTGGGCGCCAAGGGAGCGGCCCGGGACCCGACCGCCCTGCCGGCCGGGGAAGTGTTGCGCATGGCCACCCGGGACGGGGCCCGGGTGCTGGGCCTGGCCGATTGGATCGGGACCATCGAGATCGGCCGGCAGGCCGACCTGATCGTCCTCGACGCCGACGCCGCCCACCTGACGCCCATGTACGACCCCGTCTCCCACCTGGTCTACGCCGCCGACCGGTCCGACGTCCGGCACGTCATCGTCGACGGCCGGGTGGTGGTCGAGGACCGCGCCATCAAGACGTTTGACCTCGCCCGGGTGATGGCCGAGGTCCGCCGCCTGGCGGCGCGGGTCAAAACCGCGCCGGACGACCACGCCGCCTCGGGTTAGACTCGCCCCCGTTTTTTTTCAATCGAACTCAAGACCCTCACCCAGGAGACCGCCGTCATGGAGACCTTGATTTATGAGGTTAAGGACGACATCGGCCGACTGACCCTGAACCGGCCGGAGGCCTTGAACGCCATCAACCAGACCATGCTCGACGAGCTGGAGGCCTTTTGGGCCCAGCGCCGGCATGACCTGGACACCCGGGTGATAATCCTGGGCGCGGCCGGGGAAAAGGGTTTCTGCGCCGGGTTGGACCTAAAAGAGGCCGTGCCTCGGATGGCGGGACTCGGTGTCCGGCAGTTTCATCTGTTTCAGCAGCGGATGTCGCGCCTGCTGCTGGCCATGCGCCGGGCCCCCCAGCCGATCATCGCCACCGTGTTCGGCCCGGCGGTGGGCGGCGGGTTTTCATTCGCCCTGGCGGCCGACGTCCGCCTCATCAGTCCCGACGCCCGCTTCGGAGCGGCCTACATCAACGTCGGCTTCGGCGGGGCGGACATGGGCTCGAGCTATTTCCTGCCCCGGCTCATCGGGGCCGGCCGGGCCTACTAGTTTCTGCTGACAGGCCAAATGATGGACGCCGAGACGGCCCTCGGGCTGGGGCTGGTCAGCCGGATCGTCCCCCAAGAGGAACTCGAGGACGCCGCCACCCAGTTGGCCGCGGTGATGTGCCGAAAAAATCCCTTGGGACTCAGGCTGACCAAGGAGGCCATCAACCTCAATCTCGACGCCGCCGGACTGGAAAGCGCCCTCGAGGTCGAGAACCGCAACCAGGCCCTGTGCTTCACCACGCTGCGCTACGAGGGCCAATCACCCGTCACCAGATAGCCGGGACCAGTTTGCAGACCGGGAACCGGGTGGTGGTTGACGACCGGCGAATACAGACCTTCGACCTCCGCGAAGTCATGACCCGAGTCAGACGCCTGGCCGAGCGAGTCAGGGGCGGGTAGTTCGCTGTTTCCGAAAAATAGATATCTCCGCCTGGTTCAATCTTGGCAGCAGGTCCGGTTTCGCCCCTGCTGCTTGGCCTGGTATAGGGCCCGGTCGGCCTGTTCGACCAGGGTCTGGGCCTCGACGTCGCCCGCCGGCACCAGGGCCGACACCCCCAGGCTGACGGTCACGCCAGAAGTGGGCGAGGTGGGGTGACGGATGCCCCGGGCGGCCACGGCGGCGCGCATCCGTTCGGCAAGCAGACGGGCGTCGGGCAGACTCGTCCCGGGCAGGATGGCGGCGAACTCCTCGCCGCCGTAACGGGCCACCAGGTCGCCCGGACGTTTCAAGGCCTTGCTCAAGGCCCGGGACACCTGGATCAGGCACTGGTCGCCCTCCTGGTGCCCGTAGGTGTCGTTGAACTGTTTGAAGTGGTCGATGTCGGCCATGATCAGGGCCAAGGATTGCTTCTCCCGGGCGGCGCGTTTCCACTCCCGTTTTAAAAACTCGTCGAAGTAGCGCCGATTGGGGATACCGGTCAGGGCGTCGAGATAGGACAGCCGGGTGAGCATCCGGTTGGCTTCGCTCAATTTGGCGTTGATGCTGGTCAGGTCTTTTTCATGCCGCTCGATGAGGCGTAGGTTCCGCCAGTGGCGGACGCGATTGGCGTAGGTCAGGCGGGATAGAAACAGGGCCAGGACGGTGGCCAGCGAGCCGTTCACCAGCCCGGCCAGGAACACGTATCGGTCGGCCATGAAGACCCAGATCATCACGACCAGCGTCACCCAGCCCGGGATCAGGACCGCGAAACTTTTTTCCAGGCTCAGCCGCAGAAAGGCGCCGACGATGAACACGGCCAACAAGTACGTGACCAGGCCCAGGTGGATGGACTGGGACAGGCCGGCCAGGGCCGCCGCGCCGACGAGGATGAAGACCGTGAAACCGGTTTCCAGGATTTGATGGCCACGGGTGATATCCGCCGGCTGCCCGGGCCGGCCGGCCAAAAATAGGAACGCCAACGCCCCGGCGATCACGACCAGCCGCCCGACCACGAAATAGGGCAGCAGGGCGGTCACGGTCTGGAGCTTGACCAGTCGGGGGACCAGCACCAACTCCAGGGCGAAGTAAAATCCGGACGCCAGAATCACGCCCCAGGCCACCAGGCGCAGCCGGACCAGGTTGGTAAGCGTCAACTCCCGGGCCAGGTCGGTCCGCTCGGCCTCGGAAAGGTCGGCCGGCGGCGGGGCCGCTTGCGGCCACATCCGCTTCAGCCACGGGAGACGCGTGTCAGAGTTCGACCGGCGCATATATATGTTAATACCACACCCGTCGGTAAACTGGGAAGTGCCCCGCGGCGACGGCCCCAAAAAGACCGCCACTCGGCCCGCCGCCGTTCAGGCCCCGGCAGCCGGAGAGCGACCCGACGATTAAACTGGCCACCGCGTCGGAGTCCGCGTCCGGTGGGACCCCCGGGCCTGACCCGGGTCCTACCCCAGGGGCCGTCGCGCTGTGCCGGCAAAGAGTTATTGCGTCAGGATACTCTTGGCAACGGGATCGTTCTG
>JAHJDS010000421.1 GCA_018812395.1 Pseudomonadota bacterium | reverse complement strand
GCCGCCCCGGGCCGGAGGCGACGCCGCCCGGCCTTCGGGGCCGAGGGTCCCCCGGGCCAGGGCCAGCCTCAGCCGCAACCGGGCCAGACTCAAATCGGCCACCAGGTCCGAAGCGGCGGCCTTGCGGCGCCTCAATTGCCGGAGCAGGAGATACCGTCGGCCGCTCAATTCGAGCGTGCGCCGGAAGCGGAGGCGTTTGGCCCTGATGGTTCGGGTCACCACCTGCTGCAGCCCGACCAGGTGCCGGGTCAGCCGACGCCGTTCGGTCCTTTCGGCCAGCCAGGCCGCCAGGACTTGCCTATCATGCCTGAGCACGAAACGCAAATACAGGAACCTCAGCGCCGCCTCGTCCGCCTGCCGGGCCCCGGCCACGAAACCGGACCCGCCGGGGGCGGCGAATTTGTAGTAGGCCCTCAGCCGCCGGGAAAAGTATCGCCGCCGCCGCTCGAGGCTCAGGTCCATGGCCTCGATCCAGAGACGGGTCGTCCGCACCTGGGGCCGCAGGTGATCGAGCCGGCGGGCCAGGGCGGCGATGGTCGTTTTTTCGGCCGTCAACCGGCGGCTGATGGTCCGTATTTGCTCTAAAACCTGCTGTTCCCGTTGGTCCATCCGCTTGAGCTTGAGCTTGTGTCGGTCGATCTTTCGGTCCAGGTCTCCGAGGTCGCGAGGCGCCGCGGTCGGTCCGGCCGCCCCGTACAGGCCCATCAGCCCGACCAATCCCAAGGCGCCCCCGACGATCCGTCTCATGTTTCCCGCCACCCGGCCACGGCCAACAGACCCCCGACCAGGCCGGCCCCCAGGCCGGCCAGGCCCATGGTCGCCACGTTGACGGGCGACAGGAATAACCAGTTCCCCAGGCCGAAGTAAAGAGCCGGCGACAGGGTCGTCCTGACGAGGACGTGGATGAGGTACAGCCCGCTCACGGCCAGGGCCGCCCCCAAGGCCCCCTGCAGGGCTCCCTCGATGAGGACCGGCGTCCGAATGAAAGACCGGCTGGCTCCGACCAGGGACATGACGTTCATTTCCATCCGCCGCCGGTGCAGGTTGAGCCGGACCGTGCCGGCGACGATCAGGGTGACGCTGGCCAGCAGCAACACCGTCAGGCCGAATCCGACCGGCTTGACCGCCCGGAGCACCGCGATCCACCGTCGGGCCCACGGCCGGCCCGTGGCCACCTCCTCAACCCCCGGCAGGGCGGTCAACCGCCGGGTCAGCTTGTCCAGACGCCGGTCCGAGGACCAGGGCTTGGCAAAACGGACGACAAAGGACTCGGGCAGGGGATGCTTTCGGGGACTGAGGCCGGCGGCCATGCCGGGGCGGTCGTCGAACAGGCGCTTGAACTTGTGCCAGGCCTGGTCCTTGGACACCCGGGTCACGCCCTCGGCCCCGGGCAGCTTGGCCAGTTCGTCTTTGATCCGCTGTTTCTGGAGGGAGGTGGCGTCGTCACGGAGGAAGACGTGCAAGCTGTAGACCGCGCCGCCTTCGAGCACGTTTTGCAGGTTCGAGAGCACGACGGAGACGAGCCCGAAAACGAGCAGGGCCACGGCGATGACCGTGGTGGCCAGGAGGCTCGGCCAGCCTCCCCGAAAGACGTTACGGCCGGCCCGGCCCACGTGGGCGGCCCACTCAAGAAGCGTCATGATCGTTCATACTAGCACCGGTTGGGCCGCTTCGGGTCACCGCTCCGCGGCACGGTAGTTCTGATCGCCCACCAGGCGCCCGGCCTTGAGGGCGATGACCCGGCCGCCGACGCGGCGGATGAGGGCCAAGTCGTGGGTGGCCAGCAGCACCGTCCCGCCCCGGGAATGATGTTTCCTGATGAGGCCCACCAGGCGGTCGGTGGCCCCGGGATCGAGGTTGCCGGTGGGCTCGTCGGCCAACAGCAACTCGGGTTCGCCGACGACCGCCCGGGCGAAGGCTACCCGCTGTTGCTGGCCGCCCGAGAGCATGGGCGGACGGTAGTCGGCGTAATCGGCCAGACCGACCAGGCCCAGCACGTGAAGGACCCTGTCCCGGACCTGGGACCGGGGCGGTCCGGTGACGACCAGGGGCAGGGCGACGTTGTAGTACACCGACCGGTCGGGGATGAGGCGAAAGTCTTGAAACACGAAGCCCGCCCGGCGGCGCAGGCGGTGCAGGTCCTTTTGGGGCAGTCGACCCAGATTCATCCCCAGGACGACGATCTGACCCTGGCTGGCCTTCTCCATCCGGAAAATGAGCTTGAGCAGCGTCGTCTTGCCGGCGCCGGTGGGACCGGTGATGAAGCAGAACTCGCCGGGATTGATTTCGAGGCTGACGTCCTTGAGGGCCATGGTCCCGTGACGGTATCTCTTGGAGACCTGGTAGAGCCTGATCGGGGCCGACGCCCCGCCCGGTGAGGGTTCATCGCCCGCCGGCCGCGGCGGGGCCAGGCCGGCGCCCGAATCGAACCTGCGCCGGCCGCCGCGTGGACGGCCGGCCGTCACCGGAGATACCCCATCGCCTTTCTCAACCGGGCCTGGGCCTTGTTGTAATCGGTCAGGGCGGTGAAGTAGTTGACCTGGGATTTAGTCAGCAGGGTCAGGGCGTCCAGGACCTCGGTCGAGGTCGTCACCTGGGCCCGATAGCGCTCGACGGACATCCGGTAGTTTTCCTGGGCCTGGGCGACCGCGCGCTTGGCCACGAAGATGTTCTGCTCGGCCACCTTCAGCTCCAGATAGGCCTTCTTGATCTCGAACTGAATGGCGTCCACGGTCTGTTTCTGGACCGCCTGGAGCCGGGAGTGTTCCCGGCGGGCCTGTCGGACCTGGTAGCTGGTTTTGCCCCATTCCCAGAAGGTCCAGGTCGCGGCGACGACGACGTTCCATTCGTCGGCATCCTGGAACCGGGAGGCGCTGCCCATGGTCGGGTCGTCGGCGTACTTGTTGTAGGTCCAGGTCAGGGAGACGGTCGGGAAATAGCCGGCCACGGCCACGTGGATCTGGCGGCGGGCGGTTATCAATTGCAGGCCAAGCTGCTTGATCTCGGGGCGGGTCTTGAGGCCGACGGCGTTGCACTCGGGCAGCCGGTAGTGGGTCGGTTGGTATTGGAGGCGATCGGTCAGGATCAGCGGGGCGTCCAGGGGGCGGTGGAGAAGCGTGTTCAGCGCAGACTTGGCCAGGATCAGGCTCGTCTTGGCCTTGAGGAGATCCTGGGTGGCGTTGGCCAGTTCGACCTGGCTCTTCAACAGATCGTTCTTGGGGATCATGCCCACGGCGTAAAAGTTCTTGGCCCTCTTGACGTGCGAGGTCAGTTGGCGCACCGCCGTGAGGGTGACCAGCACCGCCTTCTCGGCGGCCAGGATGTCGAGATAGGCCTCCCTGGCGGCCAGCACGATCTCGTGACGGACGATCTCCCGGGCCACCTTGGCCAGGTCGATCCCCAGCTTGGCGATCCGGTAGGTGTTCAGGATCTTGAAGCCGGAGAAAAGCGTCTGAGAGGCGCTGACAGAGAGCGTATAGATATTGCGCGTGCCGACGTCGGTTCGGCCGCCGGGGATGGTGATGCCCGGGGCGATGGTCCTCGGCCGGGAGATGGAGTGGGGCGTCTCGCTGAGAAAGGTCCAGCTGTAGGTCGCCGTAAACTTGGGCAGGAACGCCGTGCGGGACTCCAGCATGGCCGCCCGGGCCTTGGCGATGACGTGAATCGTCTCCTCGACGCGGGGGTTCATTTTCAAGGCCAGGTCAACCGCCTGGTCCATGGAAAAACGACTGGACGTCCGCGCCTGGCCGGCGGCCGGCCCCAGGAGGACGAGTCCGAT
>JAHJDS010000420.1 GCA_018812395.1 Pseudomonadota bacterium | reverse complement strand
CAATATATCCAATTCAGCACTATATTTATTAACAATATTTTTTAGCCTTTTTGCGATTTACTACCACACCATTCCATTCTATCCGTGCATTTGTCTTAACGAACGGCATTTCAATAGCTAATAAATGGGCCAACGTTCCTTCCAGGGCGGCACGTTGAACTTGGTAAAAATGATGGGTTCGTAAAAACCTGATCACGACATTTAACCTTATGAAAATATTGATATATCATCATTTTTTGCTTGACTTTCCCGGGGGCTTGCTGCATGATAACCAATAGATATCACAACAAATGCTCTTATCGGGATGGCGGCCATGTTTCGACCCAAGCGACAGCAAAAGAGCCTCTTCGACCATGACGTCTACCTGCCCCCGGACAGGGTGGTGGCGCTGAACAAAACCTGGGCCGGACCCTTTCGCAGGAACATCCTCCCGCTCATCGACGAGGACCCCTTCGCTCCCTTTTACTGCCCCGACAACGGCCGGCCCAACACCCCCGTCGCCCACCTGGTCGGCCTCTGTATCCTCAAGGAATGGCACAACCTCACCGACGCCGAGCTCCTCGGCTCCCTGGAGTGGGACATCCGCTGGCAGTACGCCCTGGACGCAAGCCACCTGGACGAGGCGGACATCTCCCAGAAAACGCTCCACAACTTCCGCTCTCTTGTCACGAACAACCGCATGGCCGGGATGGTCTTCTCGGGCATTACGGCACGGATCATCCAGGAGGCCGGGCTTTCCACCGCGAAGCAGCGCCTGGACTCCACCCGGATTACGTCCAACATGGCCAACCTGACCCGGCTTGGGCTTTTTATCCGCACCATCGAGAAGTTCGTTGCCCGGCTGCAAAAGGCGCATCCGGCCGAGTTTGCCCGACTTCCGGCCCTGTTTCGCAAGGTATATCTCGAACGGGCCGGGTACTTCGCGGACGTGAAGTCCGGCAAGGCACGGCGGCGCCTGGAGAAATGCGCCCGCCATCTTTTCGACCTGGTGGACCGGTTCCGGAGCGACAAGGCCGTCGGCAACATGCCTTCCTACAGGCTCATGGCCCGCCTGCTTGAAGAACAGTGCGAAATATCTCCTGGCCCGGCCGGCCCGGTGGCCCTGAAGAAGCCCGCCGACATCTCCGCCGAGTCCCTGCAAAACCCGTCCGACCCCGATGCCACCTACGGCCGCAAGGGAAAGGGCTACAAGGCTTCCATAGCCGAGACCTGCGTCAAGGAAAACGACTTCCAGGTCATCACGGACGTGGCGGTGGACAAGGCCAACCAGCCCGACGCCAAGGACGTGGAGCCGGTCCTTTCCCGCCTGGACGAGAATGGGGCCAAACCCGGCGAGATCTTCGCGGACGCGGGCTATGGCTCGGGCGAAAACATCCTCCTGGCCGGCGAGCGGGGCGTTGACCTGGCCGCCCCGGTGACGTCCGGGAGCGCGCCCGACGAAACCCGGGTCCGGGCCGACGATTTTGTTTTCGACCCCGAATGCAGCAGAGTTCTCGCCTGCTTCGAGGACAAGGCGCCTGTCCAGTCGGGGCTCACCCCGAACGGCAAGGACATTTTCGCCATCTTTCCGGAAACGGCCTGCGGGCAGTGTCCCTGGAAGCCGCGCTGCCCGGTGAAACGCCACAAAAACGGCACGTTCCGCATCCACCTGCCCCGGAAGACGGCCGCTGCGGCAAGCCGCAGGAACGAGCAGCAAACTGCGGAGTTCAAGGAGCGCTACAAGATCCGCTCCGGGATCGAAGCCACCATCTCGGAGCTTTCCCGGGTGACCGGGCTCAAACGGTCGTGGACCCGGGGCGGTCCCAGGGTGGCGGCATCGACCTTTTTCAAGGCATTGGCCATAAACGTGAAGAGGTACGTCCAAAACCTGGCGGAGAAGACCGGAAATGCGCCGGAAAAGGCACCTGACCCGGCGGGACAGGCCCGAAACATGCAGAATTCAGCCTCAGGAAGGCCCGCGGTCTTCACTTGGCCGGCCATGCCCCCAAACTGGGCCTTGGCGGCATGATCCCCCCGGCAAAATCACCGCCACCTCCATTTT
>JAHJDS010000419.1 GCA_018812395.1 Pseudomonadota bacterium | reverse complement strand
TTTTGGCCTGTCTCGACGACCGGACGCCGACGCCGATCAACAACTTGGCCCTGTTTTCCCGAAACTCAGACCCGAGGAAAAAAAGGCCCCGGAAAAACCCCGTTCCGCAACGCTCTCAATATGAACACCGTTAATGGTCGGCCGTACTCATTGAGGTTGAGTGAATTCAGGCCGCTTGATCGAGCTGTGGGGCTCGATTCCGATCGACGCGTCAACCCCCGCATCAACCACTGAAAAAGATGATATCACCACCTGGCCCGTGGTAGAATAAATATTATTCAGAACAGGTCGAAAAAGGCCACGGAGGCCGCCCCGCCCGGGTCTGCTCCAGGGCCTCATCGGCCGGGACGGAAAAGATGAGTCGTAAATTACTGGTAATCATTGCCGCGATTGCCGCGGTCGGCCTGCTGATCCCGAGCGCCGCCCTGCCCGCCTCGGCCCCGACCCTCTACGTCCAGCGGCCCCAGGTGGATATCCACGCCGGGCCGGCCTCCTACTACGTCACCGTCTGCGTCGCCCGGCGGGGCGAGGCCCTGATCGTCCTGGCCCAAGATGGCGGCTGGGTCAAGGTCAAGGCCGCGGGCGGCATCGGCTGGGTCTATAAGACGGCCCTGTCCCCCCGCCGGTCCGGCCCGACGACCCCGGCCAAACGCTTCGGCGGCAACTGGCGGTTCTCCGGGTTCGACCAGACGGCCGGGATAAAGCTCATGGACCTGTGTGACGCGTTCCAGCATTACAAGGAATTGTTTTAGCCCGGCCCTGGCCGCAGTCATGGAAAAACAGCCGGTTCCTCTTCATTCGGCCGTCAATCCGGGGGCATGCCATCCCGCCTGGGCCACGACGCCGATCATCCAAAAATTTATAGACATCGTCCGGCCCGTGGTAAAATAGCTTTTATTAAGCCGTGACCACGGTCTCTGTCATCGGCATGGTCTTGATTAACCAGGGGGGAGGATATGGGTCGTCGTTTTTCCCTAGTCGTGATCGGGCTGGCCGTGGCCGGCCTCCTGGCCCTGGTCGCCGCCCCGGCCCTGGCCCAGGACGCCAATCAGACCGCCCGGGCCGGTATGAAGGCCTTCCGGGCCCGCAACTACGCCCAGGCCGAACAACTCTTCACCCAGGCCCTCAACCAGGGCCTGACCGGTCAGCGCCGGGCAACGATCCATTGGATGCGCGGCTCGGCCCGCTTCCGGCTCAATAACTACCCGGCCGCGATTCAAGATTTCAATTCCGCCATCGCCCTCGATCCGAACAAGGCCCTCTATTTTCGCAGCCGGGGCTCGGCCCGGGCCAAGCTCAAGAAGTACACCCAGGCCCTGGCCGACTTCAACCAGGCCGTCCGGCTCGACCCCAAGTCCGTCAAGGGCTACCTCTACCGGGGCTTGACCCAGGCCATTTTGGGCAAATACAACCTGGGCATCACCGATTTCACCACGGCCATCCGTCTGGACCCGAAAAGCATCTTGGCCTTTCGGATGCGGGCCATGACCTACACCAGAATGGGCCGCAAGGACTTGGCCAAGGCCGACCAGGCCAGGGCCAACCAACTCGCCGCCCAAAAGGCCCGGACCGAACAACAGCCCCGGCCAAAGCCGGACACCGGCGGCCTGGTGACCACCAAGAAACCGGACACCCGAACCGCGACCGTGGCCCCGCTCGACCCGACGGGCCTTTGGTTTCGGCGGCTGTACACTCGGCACGCCATGTACTTCCGCATCGTCCGCCAACCCGGCACCTGGCCCATGCCCCACACCTTCAAGATGATCTTCTCCCGCGCCTCCCTCCCCATGCCCATCTTAAAGCCGGGGAGTCTGGCCATGGTCTTCACCATCACCGGCCCGACCACGGCCAAGGGCATGGTCCTCTATGCCGAGATGAGCGGGGTCCAGTGGGTCAAGTGCGACCTGACCTTTGCCGATCCCAAGACCATCGTCGTCAAGATAACCGACCCCAACTACGTCCACGCCCCGCCGACCACGTTTCATCGGGCAAAATAATGACCAGGTGAGTTATATCCACTGACAAACGGGGACCATCCCGGCCCCCACCACCGCCACCGTACTCCTGTAAGAATACAATCGGCCCGCCGTTGGCGGGCCGGTTGATTCATGGCCGCATCTGATAGTTACGGTTAATCCTCAATCAGATCGGGAAACTGTGCCAGATAGTTTTCCAGACGGTCCCGGCCCGCCTGGTCCATCTCCGGGCAGTCCTCGGGCCCCAACACCCCCTCGGCCGCCTGGGCGGCAAATACCAAACAGGTCGGCCGGCCACAGGCACGGCAGTTGGTCCGGGGCAATATTTTAAGTATCTCGAAGACCTGGGGCCGACCCGCGCCGTCGTATTTCGGCTCGATGGAGTCGCGCTCGGCCCAGACCCGGTTGATCTCGCCCTGGAGCCAGGCCAGGATCTTGTCCGCCTCGGCCCGGTCACGAAGGGCGTTGACCGCGATCAGACGGGGGTGGACGGTGATCAGCTTGCCGTGGACCCGGAAGGTGACGCTGGGCGGATGGCAGGTGTACTCGAAACCGCCAAGCTCCCGGTTGAGAAAGGGCAGGACCTCGGTCACGTCCTGGTCCAG
>JAHJDS010000418.1 GCA_018812395.1 Pseudomonadota bacterium | reverse complement strand
TCTCTGGCCGGTGTCAAACACCTCGGCGATCCGTTCCAACGGGTAGGCATTCCCCTCCGGAAGCAATTCCCGAATGGACCGCCCCCGGCATTGTTCGGGCGTGCGCTCAAGATTCCGGGCCGCGATGGGGTTGGCCATCATCACCACGCCGTCCCGATCCAGGACGATAATCGAATGCCCCGATCCTTCAAAGAGATTCCGGAATTTTTCCTCGCTTTCCCGGAGGTCGCGGCGGGTCAACAGGCTAGTCAGGGCGTCGGCCATCCGTCGGCCGATCTGTTCAAGAATCCGCTCCTCCTCCGCGGTCCAAACGCGGGGGTGCGAGCACTGGTGCAGGCCGAACAGCCAGGGGGGGCCGACCTTGGGGTGGATCGCCATGGCCAACGAGGACTGGAACCCGTACTTCTCGGCAAACTCCTTCATCCAGAGTTGGTCGGGCTCGGGCGTGAGACCGATGGGGCCCTCGGACCCCAGGAACCTTCGCATCACCTCGGCGAATTCAGGCTCCGTGGGAATTTCGATGCCTGGAATGAGGGCGTTGGAGTGATCGAGCACGGTCCGTAGCATGGGCACCCGCCAGGTGGGGGCGTCGGGGTCACAGGGAAATTGCAGCCAGGCCCGGTCGGTCTCGAAGATGGCCAGCGTGGCCTCGAGCACGTCGGCCATCATCTGGTCCAAATCGTCCGTGCCCTGGATGGCCCGATTGATCCGATCCAGGGCTTCGAGCATCCGGACATGGGCCAGCCGTTCCTGCTCGACCCGCTTGCGCTCGGCGATGTCGCGAACAATGGTCAGGTTGGCGGGCTCACCCTTGTAATTGATTGTCCCGGCGTTGAATTCGACGTCGATCACCCGGCCATCCTTGCGGACCAGCCGGGTCTCGTAGATGGGCGGGACGTCCTCGCCGGCCATCCGGCGACGGTACCGATCCTCGACCTTGTCCCGTTCCCGGGGGTCGATGAGAATGGCGTATGTTTGGCCGACCAGTTCTTCGGATTCATAGCCGGTCAATCGGGTATAGGCCAGGTTGACGTACTCCACCAGATGCTGATGGATAATCACGATGCCGTCCTGGGCGCGTTCGACCAGCTCTCGGAATTTTTCCTCGCTCTCCCGCAGCGCCCCCTCGGCCCGCTTCCGTTCGGTGATGTCGATGGCGATTTCCAATCGAACATCGCGGTCGTCAGGCCACTTGATGATCCGGTCGGTCAGGGCGTAATCACGGCCCAGGGTGGGGTTGTGGTATTCCCACTGGTAAGGCTCGTTCTTGTTGGCCGTGATGATCGGATTGGTGCAGAAGTCACAGGGCGCGTCAAGACCCTGAAATTCCCGGTAGCACAGACCGCCGACCGGATCTTTTTCGAATGACCGTCGGACGACCTCGTTGACAAATAGGACCTCGTACGTCTCGGGGTCGGTGACGTAGACGATCTGGTCCATGCTTTCGAATATGGACAGTAGCTGCTCGTGTTCGCGTTCCAGCGCCTCCTCGGCCCGCTTCCGTTGGCTGATATCGCGAACGATCCCCCGTGTCCCGGTCAACTGATCACCATCTTTGACGACCGTGGAACTGTATTCTACGGCCCGGGGCTGAAGATCCTTGTCCAATAAAACGGTTTCGGCGGTTATTTCCCCGGTGGCGAGGAGACTTAAAAAATCGGCCTCGGTTCTCTGTTGCCAGTCTTCGGGAACCAGTTCCATAAAGTCGCGGCCGATCAGCTCTTCGGGGAGATAACCCAGGACCTCGGTCACCGCCGGACTGGCAAAGGTGATATTGCCGGTGGAGTCGAGGGCGTAGATTATGTCCTTTTCTTTTTCAATCAGGTCGCGATATCTCTCCTCGCTCTCCGCCAGGTCGCGGCGGGTCAACAGGCTGGTCAGGGCGTCGGCCATCCGCCGACCGATCTGTTCAAGAATCCGCTCCTCCTCCTCCGTCCAAACACGCGGGTGCGAGCACTGGTGCAGGCCGAATAACCAGGGGGGACCGACCTTGGGGTAGATCGCCATGGCCAACTGTGACTTGAACCGGAGTTCCTCGGAAAAATCCTTTCTTGCGGGATGCTCGGTACTGGGGCCGAAACTAAGGGGGCCATCGGATTCAAGAAACATACGAAATTCTTCGGCGGCTCCAGGGTCCAGGGGCACCTCGACGCCGAGTTGGATGGCGCCGGGGTATTCGGGCACCGTCTGATCCATGGGCACCCGCCAGGTCGGGGCGTCGGGATCGCAGGGGAAACACAGCCAGGCCCGGTCGGCCTTGAATATGGAGCGCGTGGCCTCGAGAACGTCGGACATCATCTGGTCCAAATCGTCCGTCCCGACGATGGCCCGATTGATCTGATCCAGGGCTTCGAGCATCCGGACATGGGCCAGCCGTTCCTGTTCGGCCCGCTTGCGTTCGGTGATGTCGCGAAGAATGGTCAGGTTGGCGCGCTCACCCTGGTAATTGATTATTCCGGCGTTGATTTCCACGTCGATCATCCGGCCGTCCTTGCGGACCAGCCGAGTCTCGTAGGCGGACGGGACGTTTTCGCCGGCCATGCGCCGACGGAACCGGTCCACGACCTTGTCCCGTTCTTGGGGGTCGAGGAAATTGGCGACTTCTTGGCCAACCAACTCTTCGGGGTCATAGCCGATCATCTGGACAAGAGCCGGGTTGACGTATTCCACCACATCCTTATGGACAATCACGATGCCGGCCAGGGCGCGTTCGACCAGTTCCCGGAATTTTTCCTCGCTCTCCCGCAGCGCCTCCTCGGCGATCTTTCGTTCACTGATATCGCGGACCGCGGACAGAAGACGTTCTTCACCTCCGATGGTCGCCCGCTTGAGGTTGACCTCGACCCAGAACAATCGACCGTTCTTGTGTTTGACCCGCCATTCGAACAACTGTGGCGTTCCGGCGGCCGCGTTTTGCATCCAGCGCAGGGCCTCCTCTTGGGTGTAGGGCGGTTCTCCGGAACTCATATCACCGATGTCGAGCCGTCGCACCTCGTCCGGGGTGTAGCCGATCATCTCGACCATTTTCCGATTTACGTCGAGGATGGCGCCGGTCTCCATGTCTTGCACAAAAATGCCGTCATTGGTCCCCTCGAAGATGGACCGGTAATTGACCTCCGATTCTTCCAATTTCTTCTTGGTAAGTTCTTTTTCGGTGATGTCGGTGAACAATGTGGCGAACTGCCCTTGGCGGGGCGAGAAGACGGCGATACCAAAATATTTGTCCAGCGGCTGGAAATATGTTTCAAAGGAGACTGGTTCTCGCGTCTCCGCCACCTTGGCGTAGATATCCAGGTAAGGCGGTTCGCCGGCCCCATATAGTTCCGATGCCTTTCGTCCGATGGCATCTTCCGCTTTGATGTCTAGAATTGATTCATAGGCCGGGTTTACATCCAAAATAATGTAATCCACCGCTCGCCCTGATGAGTCGTGAACCAACTCGTGGAGGCAAACACCGTCGTTAATTGCGGAATATAGGGAGCGGTATTTTTGTTCGTTTTCCCGCAGGTCGCGGCGGGTCAACAGACTGGTCAGGGCGTCGGCCATCCGTCGGCCGATCTGTTCAAAGATCAGCTTCTCCTCCTCCGTCCAAAGGCGCGGGGACGAGCACTGATGCAGACCGAACATCCAGGGGGGGCCGACTTTGGGATAGACCGCCAATGCCAATTGGGACAAAAACCGGTGCTGCTTGGAATCCTCCTCTGGCAGGGGCTGCTCGTCCCCAGGCCCGAATCTAACCGGGCCCTGGGACGACAGGAGCGTTCGCTGGTCTCGGGCGAGGCCCGGAGTCATGGGCATTTCGACGCCTTGAATGAGGACGCTGGGGTATTCCGGCACCGTCCGCTGCATGGGCACCTGCCAGGTGGGGGCGTCGGGATCGCAGGGAAAACACAGCCAGGCCCGGTCGGCGCCGAATGTGGAGAGCACTGCCTCGAGGGCG
>JAHJDS010000417.1 GCA_018812395.1 Pseudomonadota bacterium | reverse complement strand
GGATTTGAATTTCTGGGTTATAGATTTGAGAGGGGCCAACGCTGGCCTCGCAGCAAAAGCCTTAAGAAATTCAAGGACGCCATCCGAGCGAAGACTGAGCATGTGCTAGGTAATTGACGGAAAGAGGTTCGATTTCGATCGAGATAAGTGATGGATGGGGGTCGTAGTCCATCGACTTTTGTGATAGAAGTGGGGTCCGACCTCACGGAGTCTTCGAGGGGCTCCGTGAGGTTTTTTTATTCTCCAGGAAAGTAAATGAAGCAAAGGAGAAGGACCCCGTGGAGAAATTATTCAACGATAGAAGATTATACACTTTTTTAGAACAAGTTGACAAGGACTTTGCAGCCGAAGCCCAATCCGGAGGCTGTGATCATTGCGGGGCCGCGTTGCATCGGGGGGATTACGGCCGTAAGCCACGGGGTGGCCCGTCATGGGATAAACGTTACAGTTTCTGCTGTTCGCGAGATGGATGCCGGAAGCGCAAGACGCCGCCTTCCGTGCGTTTTCTGGGCCGCAAAGTCTATGTTGGCATCGTGGTGGTGCTGGTTTCGGCCATGATGCATGGTCCAAGCAATAGGAGATTGGAGTATTTGCAGCGGGAGTTACCTATTGACAGGCGCACGCTGAAGCGTTGGCGTGAATGGTGGACGGAAATATTCGTTCATTTGGCTTTTTGGAAGGCCGAACGTGGCCGTTTCGCCCGATATATGGCCGGAGAACAAATGCCTCTGGATCTGGTGGAAGCCTTTGACGCCCAACATATCGAGGGGTTGGTGAAGCTGATGAAGTTTCTTTCGCCGATTACGACGAGAACATGCCTGGCGGGGGGCTTTACGTGATGGTTGATTTTTGCCCGCAGAAGACGCTCCTGGCCTACTTGACGGAGGCTGTAGTAGGAATTTGAGATCGTCTAAAACAAGGCTTTTTGCAGCCAAAATGAAAGGAGAGTGACGATGTCGAATTCCAAAAAGCACCTGGATGCCTCCGGAGGAAAGGAGAAATGGGCTAATTTTCGTTTCAGTGTGATCGGCCCCCTTTTGGCGGCGCTGCCCGAAAGCGGCCGACTTACGATTGAGCTCGATGATTTGGCCAAAAAGATGTGGCGGCATCCGATCAACGGAGACTGGAGGCAGTTCGGACGATCCACGATCGAGCGCTGGTACTACCGGGCTCTTAAGGAGCCCAATGATCCGGTGGGGGTCCTGGCCGGAAAGGTCCGTGAAGACTTGGGTACCCATCCGTCCATGAGCACGGAGCTAGGCGAACTGCTAACCAATCAGTATCGGCAGCATCCTGGCTGGAGCTACCAGTTACATGCCGACAATCTGGTCGCGCTGGTGGAGCAGGACCCCAAACTTGGCAAGGCGCCTTCGTATCCGTCGGTGCTCCGATTCATGCAAGCCCATGGGCTGATAAAGCGCCCTCGCCGGGGGCGTGGACACACCGCGGGGGTGGAGGCGGCCGAGAAACGTTTCGAAGGCTTCGAGATTCGCTCCTATGAGAGTGAATACGTCAACGCACTCTGGCATACCGATTTTCACCACGGTTCGCTCAAGGTCCTGCTGCCCGACGGGCAATGGAGCGGAGTGGAAATGATGGGTGTGCTCGACGATTGCTCGAGGCTCTGTGTTCACGCGCAGTGGTATCTTGCCGAGACGGCTCAGAACTTGATCCATGGGCTCACCCAGGGCATAGAGAAGCACGAACTGCCCCGCGCTCTTATGAGCGACCGCGGCTCGGCCATGTTAGCCGCGGAGACCGTCCAGGGGCTGGCCCGCCTGGGCATCGTCCATGAGACGACCCTGCCTTATAGCCCCTACCAAAACGGCAAGCAGGAGGTGTTTTGGGCGCAAGCGGAAGGCCGGCTTCTGCCGATGCTCGAAGGGTGCAAAGACCTCACTCTGGCCCAGTTGAACCAGGCCACCATGGCCTGGATCGAGATGGAATACAATCGCAGGATTCACTCGGAGCTTGGCGAGTCGCCGCTTTCCCGATTCGTGACCGCCAGGAGCGTGGGACGCCCCTGCCCCGAAAGCAAACAACTGCATCAGGCCTTCACGGCCGGTGTCTCCCGGACCCAGCGTCAAAGTGACGGGACTATAAGCCTCGAGGGTATCCGCTTCGAGCTTCCCTCGCGCTATCGACATCTCAAGCATGTGACGCTCCGATACCCATCCTGGGACCTTTCCCAGGTCTATCTGTCCGACCCGAACAGCGGCCAGGTCATATGCCGGCTCTTCCCACAAGACAAGCACAAAAACTCGGACGGTCGGCGCAGGAGAAAAGAACCCCTCATAGATACCCCACGGGATCATTCCGAGGGGGACATGGCTCCCCTATTAAGAAAGCTCATCGCCGAGTATGCCGCAACGGGTCTCCCACCGGCCTACCTGCCCAAGGACGAATGCGCGCCGGATGAGGAGGGGAAGTGATGAGTAAGAAATTGCTGGCCCTCTATTCCCTCAAATTCAATCCCTTTTTGCCCGACCTTCCCGTCTCCGCGCTGTTTGTACCCGCGACCGTCGAAAACTTCTGCTATAGGATGCAAAACCAGGTGGGCGAAGGGGGATTCGCCATGGTAAGCGGAGAGCCCGGAACCGGTAAAAGCGCGGCTCTTAGAATTTTGGCCGACCGGCTCGGCGCCCTTCGGGACGTTTGCGTCGGAGTCCTTACTCGCCCCCAAGCCTCGGCCGCCGACTTCTACCGGGAACTGGGGGATATGTTCCAGGTAGCCCTCTCGCCTCATAACCGCTGGACCGGAGCCAAAGCGCTTCGAGAAAAGTGGCGGGCCCATATCGAGGCCTCCCTTTACCGGCCGGTTTTGATTGTCGATGAGGCCCAGGAGATGAAAACCGCCGTACTCTGCGAGCTACGCTTGCTTTCCAGCACCAATCTGGACTCCCGCTCCAAACTTTCGGTCATACTTGCCGGCGACAGCCGCCTGACCGAGCGGCTCCATCACGCGGACCTTTTGCCCATCGCCAGCCGCATCCGCACGCGACTTCGCACTGAATCGGCAAGCCCCGGGCAGCTTCACGAGTGTCTGACCCACCTGCTGGAAAAGGCCGGTAATCCAAGGCTCATGACCGAACAGGTCCAAACCGCCCTTTGTGAGCATGCCGCGGGTAACCTGCGCCTCTTGATGAACATGGCCAACGAACTCCTCGATGCCGCCGTGCGCCGGGAAGTCGATCAGATAGACGAGAAGCTCTTCTTCGATATATTCGACATGGCGGCCGCGACCAAGGCGGCCAGGAGGAAAAAGTCATGAACGCTCTTCCCGTAAAACGCGCCTGCGATCTTACGGATTCGGCCGAACAGCCCGGGTGGCTCATCGAAGACCTTTGGGCCGATCAGGCCGTGGGTATTCTCGGAGGTGAACCCAAGTGCTGCAAAAGCTTCCTGGCCCTGGACATTGCGGTCAGCGTCGCCTCCGGCGCCCCCCTGTCTGCGGCGCTTCCGGGTCTTACGCACCGCCCCGGTGCTGCTCTTTCCCGCCGAGGACTCCCTGACCGTGGTACGCCAACGGTTGGAGTCCATCTGCGCCTC
>JAHJDS010000416.1 GCA_018812395.1 Pseudomonadota bacterium | reverse complement strand
ATGGCCTGATACGGGGGTATGGTTTCCGCCCGGAGATCGTGGGCGTGGCCATGCACCGCCCCGCCGCAGCGCCTTTTCACCGGCCCGGCCTGTACGTCATCGATGACTGGCGCTGAAGGGCGGCCGCGGCGTTGACCGGACGGCGCATTTGGAAAACCTATGCGCCGGGACCTGATCGTGTTAGGATGATCATCGCCGACGGCACGTCCTTGATCTGACCGAGGTCCTATTATTTTTGGTCTACGGAGGGAGAAATGAAGAAGACCTTGCTGATTCTGGGAGTCCTCTTGGGTGCGGCGTCGATCGTCCTCGGCGCCTACACCGCCTACGCCGGCCCGACCGACGGGGTGCTCGGCTGCTGGCGGACCATTGACGAGAAGACAAAGAAGATCAAATCGTTGGTCTGCTTTACTCTCGACAAGAAGACCGGGATAATGTCCGGCACCATCAAGAAGCTCTTCAACCCCAAAACGCCCAACCCCAAGTGCGACAAATGCCCGGGGGCCCGGAAAGACAAGCCGATTCTGGGCATGGTCATCGTCTGGAACATGAAAAAGGGCGACGACGCCTGGGCAGGCGGTCGGATTCTGGATCCCGAAAAGGGCAAGGACTATCGCTGCCGGATTTGGCGGGAGGGGGAGAAGTTGATGGTCAGGGGCTATTGGGCCATCTTCTATCGCACCCAGACCTGGATCAAATAGTTTCTGGTCCGGCCGGCGGATCGTCCATTGGGCGACGCCGGCCGGACTTTTTACAACCCTCTTTACAACTCTCCCTTCAGCCGCCTGGCCAGGAAGGTGTTTCGCCGGCGCTCGTCCGTGGTCTTGACGGCCCGGGTCAGGGCGGACCGGGTACCCACCAGAACGCACAGCCGCTTGGCCCGGGTCAGGGCGGTGTAGAGCAGGTTGCGGCGGAGCATCACGAAGTGGGAGTTCATGACCGGGACGACCACGGCCGGGAACTCGCTGCCCTGTGATTTGTGGACCGTGACCGCGTAGGCCAAGGTCAGGGCGTCAAGGTCCAGGGCCTCATACAACACCCGCCGGCCGTCAAAGTCGACGATCAGGGCGTCCTCCTCGAGGTCGACGGCCGTCACCCGGCCCAATTCGCCGTTGAACACTCCCCGGTCATAATCGTTCTTGACGCACATCACCTTGTCGCCCCGGGCGAATCGAAAAGCGCCGCGCTCGATGCCCCGGCGTTCGGGATTGAGCCGGGCCTGGAGCCGCCGGTTCAGGCTCTCGGTGCCCACCTCGCCCTTGTGCATGGGCGAGAGGACCTGAACGTCCTTGAAGGGATCCAGATCGAATCCGCGCGGGATGCGCCTGGCCACCAGGTCCTCGATCACTTGGGCGGCCTCGGCCGGGTCGTCCCGTTCGATGAAGTACAGGTCGCCCAGGTCCGGCCCCTGGTGAAATTCGGGCGAACGCCCCTGATTGACGGCGTGTGCCCCGGGAATGAGCCGGCCCCGGGCCGCCTGGCGGTGTATTTCGGACAGATAAACGGACTCGACTTGGCCGCTGGCCAGGATTTCCCGTAAAACCGCGCCCGGACCGACCGAGGGCAGTTGGTCCACGTCACCCACCAGGACCAGCCGACTGCCCGGGGCCACGGCCTTGACCAGGGCATTGGCCAGCCACAAATCGAGCATCGAGGCCTCGTCGACGATGACCACCTCCGCGGCCAGGGGGTGGCGTTCGTCGCGGTTAAACCGTCCCTGCTGGGGATCGAACTCGAGGAGTCGGTGGACGGTCGAGGCCGGGTGCTTGGTCAACTCGGCCAGGCGCTTGGCCGCCCGGCCGGTAGGCGCGGCCAGGACGAACTTCTGGCGTCGTTTTCCGAGAATGGCCGTCACGGCCCGGACGATGGTCGTCTTGCCCGTGCCCGGGCCGCCGGTGATGACCACCACCGGCCGGCTGACCGCCGCGGCCACGGCCCGCTCCTGGGCCGGGGCCAGGGTCAGGGCCAACGAATCCCGGGCCGCGGCCCACTCGGCCTTCCGAGGCGGATCGCTCCCCTCTTCGTCGAGGCGGGCCAGCAACCGCCAGGCCAGCTCCCGCTCGCACCGGGCCAGCCAGGACGGGTAGATCGCCGTCCGGTCGCCGGCCGGGGTGATCTCGATCTCCTTGGCCGCGGCCAAGTCATCCATGGCCGTCTCGACCAGTCGCTGGTCCACGTCCAGGACACGGCCGGCGGCGTCAAGTAGTTCATCCCGCCAGACAAAGACGTGGCCCTCCTCGGTCTGGGACTCGAGGACAAACAGCACCCCGGCCCGAAGCCGGGGCTCCGCGTCAACGGCCAGGCCCATCTCCCGGGCCATCCGGTCGGCCGTGGCGAACCCGATGCCCCTCACCTCCCGGGAGACCACGTAGGGATCGGCCCGGACCGCCTCGACGGTGCGCTCGCCCAGGCGCCGGCAGACTTTAAGGGACTGGGCCGGGCCCAGTCCCAGGCCCTGCAGAAAGACCAGGCCCCGCCGGATCTCCTGCTGCTCCTGCCAGGCCCTCTTTATCTGGGCCAGGCGTTTGCGGCCGATGCCCTCGACGGACATCAAACGCCGGGGCGTCTCGTCCAGGACGCGCAGGGTGTCCTCGCCGAACTTGTCGACCAGCCGCCCGGCCATCACCGGCCCGATGCCCTTGACCAGCCCGGAGCCGAGGTAGCGCCTGATTCCGGCTTGGGTCGTCGGCGGCCTGGTCCGGACCGACTCGGCCACGAACTGCCGCCCGAATTTCTTGTGCTCGTCCCAGCGACCGGTCAGTTCGACCTCCTCGCCCTCCTTGACCTGGGACAGGGGTCCGACCACGCTCACCTGGCCAATCGGTCCGGCCACCTCCAGGCGGACGACGGCGAAGTCGGTCTCGGGATTGACAAAGGTCAGGCGCTTGACCACGCCGGTCAGGCGGGTGTCGTCCGGCGGAGAGAAGAGATTGTTGGCGGCGGGTGGCACAGCGCAATTCGCTCTAGATGGATTTCATGGGAAGTACGACCTTAGGGGCAACATACTGCTTGGCTGAAATGAGGTAAAGCGAAAAGCCGGACTGCATTGGATTTGACAAAGGGGGGGTGGTGCGTTTTTGTCAGGGGAGCCGATTAGGGTCCCATGACCAATTATAGAGGAGGGCGAGACGTTGGCAGACGAGGATCGTTACGCGCGAGGCTGGAACAAGTTAATGGAAATTGACGGCCAGGCCGGAGAGCGCGTTATTGAGTCATTGAAGGATATCGCTCCTGACCTGGGGCGTTACGTCATCGAATTTCCATTTGGGGACGTCTACAGTCGCCCCGGGCTGGACCT
>JAHJDS010000415.1 GCA_018812395.1 Pseudomonadota bacterium | reverse complement strand
TGTCCCTGGAACTAGAGGCCGGATCGGCCGGCGGGCTCGGTCCCTTTTGGGCCGGGGTGCTGACCTCGATCTCCAACCCCTACTGGGTGCTGTGGTGGGCCACGGTGGGGCCGATGGTCATCCGGCAGCGGCTGAGCCTGGCCGGGGTGGCGGCCTTCTTTGTGGGCCACGTCCTGAGCGACCTGGTGTGGTTCTCATTTGTCTCGGGGCTCGTGGCCGGCGGCCGGCGTTTTCTGAACCGCCCCCTATATCAGGGGCTGGTCGGCGTCTGCGCCGTGGTCCTGATCGGTTTCGGGATTTATTTTTTGATCCACGGGATCGGCCTGTTGAGCCACGGCCGATGAGGCCGGTGGGGCACGGCCTTCGGCCGTGGGACGGCCCCCGGGGGTGGTGTCCTAATTTGAATGTGCCGATAAGGGAAGGGGTAAAGAGGTGAACGATGAAACCGGTGATGATCGAATGGCTTGATTCCAAGAGGGGATCGGAGGGCTGGGAATACGTTGAGGGGTTAGAGCCCCTAGAACCTGTCGTCTGTCAGTCGCTTGGATTCTTGCTTGAGGACAACGAGAATTATAAAACTTTGGCCCCCACTTGCGGTGGGGGCCAAATATTAGGCAGGATAACCATACCGGCTTGTGCGGTTGTAAGGGTACTGTGTCTTGAAGTAGACTAACTACTTCTTTTTTTTCTTTTTGTCGGGGCGTTGCGTTAAGGCTGAACCCGCAACGCTTTTGGCGTCTTTGGAGGTTTTGGGGTCCCTCAGTTGTTTTGAGGCTTTCTTGCCAACACGTTTAGACGTTTTCTCGTTCTTTGCCATAAGCCTTTCTCCTTAAGGTATGGGTTATCCTGCCTAATTCTCAATCCGCCAAGGTCGCAATTTCCTTCATGGTCCAGACACGGCCCGTCACGCCCGCCTCCATGGCGGGGGTCACGCGAAGGCTCTGATGAATCCGCCCCAGGTTGTACCAAGCGAAATGGAGCGCCAGGGCCGCCTTGAGATTGGAGAGCTTTTTACTGAAAGCATTGGTCAGTCTGGTCAGACGGCGCATCTGCATCCTGAGCGTAAGGTTCTGGCGCTCGATATAAGACGTGCTTATGCCTTTTTTGTCGGGGCGGCCAGAGACTACGGTTTTGGTGATGGACACAATCTCCGGTGGGGCGTAGCGCCCGCGCCCCGCGCCGTTCGAGCGGTACGTCTTGACAAGCTGCCCATAGTCTATAGAGGCACCAAAGGCATTTTCTACGGCCTCGGGATAGGGAGTAAAGGCATCTGTGCTTAGCTGGATTCGGTTCACCAGCCGCGATTGTAGGTCAAGCATGAATTTGTTGGCGTTTTCGCCGTTACGATTGCCGACCAGAAAAGCGGGGATCAGCTTGGTATCGGCGTCCAGGGCCACAAAGATATATTGGTCGCCAAGCTCACCGGCCCGCTGTTCTGTGGGTGTCAGGCGCTTTTGTTTCTTTCCGACGAAACTCCATAGTTCGTCCACCTGGACGTTTTCGCAGCGTAGCCCGCGCATCTTGGCGTCCATGAGGTGGGCGCACCCCTGGCCCACCCGACACATAAGGCGCATGATCGTGTCTCGATGCACCTGGGTCATTCGCTCGATGCTTCTGATTGAACATCCCTCGATGAGGGCATTGAGGACGGTCACTTGCTTTTCTCTTGACAGCCGGTTCATCGGGTCCCCCTTGACTTTCCCGGCGGAGAACCCGATAATGTGTTTGGGATCACTTGGGCGGGCTCTATCCGCTCGGGAGATTTCAGTTCCCGTCGGCTGTTGCCGCAGTCGGCGGGAACGATTGAAACCGCGAGGGCGGCGCCCCCCGGTAAAGAAAGGCGCCACCCCCAGATTGTCCTCATAAGGAGTGGTGGCGGCCGTGCTAGCGTAGGAAAAAATCGGAACCGAACGAACATCGTCTACTCCAGGCTGATGTTTGGTTCATGGGCCGCAGCGGCTGCCACCGTTGCGGCCCTTCCTTTTATTAATCAGCATGGGGGATGGGCAGGGTGGTGTCAAGTAAAAAAACGATATGCCACGGCATTTTTTTTAGCCACTCCCAAAATATGTCTTGACTGCCGCGCCAACCCTCTGCTAGGATACCCCCAGACCATAGAAAGGAGGTGTTCCCATGGGACGCAGCCCGAATTATCCGTCCGTTGACCTAGCCGATTCCATTACTCTCGTCCGCAAGTTGTATGAAAAAAGCGGCCGATCCTTGGTACAGCGTAATGAGGCTGTCCAGGCTTGGGGCTACAATTCCGTCAATGGAAAGTCACGGAGACTATTAAGCGCCCTGCGTCAGTACGGATTCATCAACATCGACAAAAAGGGGGTCGTGCTGTCTGCCAGAGGGCTACAGGTCGCTATTTATCCGGATGGAGACCCCAATCAAATCGAGGCGTTAGAAGCGGCGGCGCTTGAGCCTAGAGTGTTTAGTGATATTTTCGATAGCGACCGCGCCGAAGGGTCGGAGGGGACTATCCAAAACTGGCTTATCATGGAGAAGGAGTACAATCAAGAAGCTGCCGAGTTTATTGCTAGGGCTTACAAGGCAAATTTAAGGCTTGCCAGACTCGATAAGACCGAGTATACTCCTCGCCAAGACGATGAAGATGCCAACGGTGAGGAGAAGCAAATGGACCATCAACCCGGGACAGACCAGGGCGCCCCCCCCTCCCAAACCAGCCGATATGTTTATGGATTGGGCGATGGGCTTGATGTAGAGGTTGTTTTTAAAGGCAGGAAGCACACCCGTGATGACATTAAATTATTCCGCGCATACTTAGCCCTACAGCAAAGAGGCTTACGAGAAACCAGCAAGGCCAAGGGCCAAACTGAGCAAACAGACGAATAGCCCCCCCATCTTTTTTTCATTCGATTGGCCGCCTTATTTTTGGGGTCGGCAGCTCTTTTCCAAATTAGGACAGCACCCCCCCGGGCCTCGAGTTGACAAACGCCCCCGGCAAGGTATACTATTTGCGGATTATCGAGTAGGCTGAACCCGTTCCGCGGCAACCAAGGAGTGAACTACATGTCCGATAAGGTCCTCCACATCAGCGACGACCAATTCGACGCTGAAGTGCTCAAGTCAGACGTTCCGGCTATGGTCGACTTCTGGGCCGCCTGGTGCGGTCCCTGCCGGGCCATCGCCCCGGTGGTGGAAGAACTGGCCGATGATTACGTCGGCCGGGTCAAATTCACCAAAATGAACGTGGACGAGAACCCCAAGACGCCGAGCCAGTTCGGCATCCGCTCCATCCCCACGCTGATCTTCTTCAAGGACGGCCAGAAGGCGGACCAGATTGTCGGCGCGGTGGGCAAGGCCCACATCGAAGAGGTCCTCAAGCGCCTGCTGTAAATGGACTATGAGTTGGTCATAATCGGGGCCGGCCCGGCCGGCCTGACCGCCGGTCTGTACGCCGCCCGGGCCGAGATCAAGACCGTCATCCTGGAGAAGATCAGCCCCGGCGGACAGGTCCTCAACACCGACTGGGTGGACAACTACCCCGGCTTTCCCGAGGGGCTGTCCGGCTTCGACCTGGTGGACAAGATGCGGGCCCACGCCGAGCGCTTCGGGGTCGAGATCCGAAGCGCCGAGGTGTCGAGCCTGGCCGGCCGGGACACCGGTTTCGAACTCGCCCTTGCCGGGGAGAAGGTCACCACCGGGGCCGTCATCCTGGCCACCGGGGCCCATCCCCGTCCCCTCGGCGTCGAGGGCGAGGCCGAGTTCATCGGCCGGGGAGTGTCGTACTGCGCCACCTGCGACGGGCCGTTTTACAAAAACGCCACCCTGGCCGTGGTCGGCGGCGGCGACTCGGCGGTCGAGGAAGCGATCTATCTGACCCGGTTCGCCGACCGGGTGTACATCATTCATCGGCGGGACAAATTCCGGGCCGTGGAGTTCATCGCCAAACGGGCCCTGGACAACGACAAGATCACCCCGGTCTGGGACACGGTCGTCGAGAAGATCGCCGGCCGGGAACAGGTGGAGGCCGTGCACCTCAAAAACGTCAAGACCGGCGAGCCATCGGTGCTCGAGGTGAACGGAGTGTTCTCTTTCGTCGGTCTCATCCCGGACAGCGAACTCGTGGTCGATCTGGCCGACCGTGACGACATCGGATTCGTCCTCACCGACGAGGACATGCGCACCCGAACCCCGGGGTTGTTCGTGGCCGGGGACGTGCGCCACAAGCTCTTGCGGCAAATATCGACCGCCGTGGGCGACGGAGCCACGGCCGCCTTTGCCGCGCAGCATTATCTGGAAAATCTTTTAGCGAGGTAACTCGTGTCTAACAGACTCGTCGGGCTCTTTTTCATCGGGTTGATGGCCGTGGCCCTGATCGGCTGCAGCAAGAAGACCTATGAGAAATCGCCCCAGCAACTGGTCAACGAGGGGGTCAACTCCTACCGGGACGGAAACTACGACGACGCCGCGGACGCCTTTTCGCGACTCAAGCAGCGCTTCCCGTACAGCCGTTTTTCGCTTTTGGCCGAAATTCGTCTGGCCGACGCCTACTACCGCAGCAAGAAGTACAAGGACGCCGCCTTCGCCTACGCCGACTTCATCCGGATGCACCCCCGCAATCAGGCCGTGACCTACGCCCTGTACCAGTTGGGAATGTGCTGGTACAACCGCATCTCCACGCCCGACCGGGACCAGACCAGCGCCCGCCGGGCGGCCCGGGCCTTTGGTCGCCTGATGAAGGCCTACCCCAAGTCCATCTTCGCCGCCCGGGCCAAGGGCAAGCTGGACATGTGCGTCGCCAACCTGGCCGCCCACGAGTTCATGGTCGGCAACTTTTATTACAATACGGGCCAGTACAAGGCCGCCCTGGCCCGGTTCATCTACCTGGTCAAGCACTACCCCGACACCGGTCAGTACCACCAGACGCTCGAAATGATCCGCAAGGCGCGGGCTAAGCTCGCCACAAAAACGGCCCGGCGGCGGCGCCGGAGCCGGAGCAAAAAACCAAGGCCGAAGCTGCCCACGCCCGTGCCTCTGACCAAACCGGCCTCGGGCAGCTGAGCCGCGGTCGCCTTGAACGCCGGGCGCTCAACCCGGCCCCGAGACTCGCTCCTTGAAAACCGGGCCCCTTAAGTATGTTCAGGCCCCCCGGAAACCCGGGGGGCCTTTCTTCTGTCGCCAGTCACGTCTCGCCCTGAAGTGGCGCGCCCCCGGGGAGCCGTGATATTTTTTTACCGGGCCTCTTTCACCTTGAGCCGGAAAGGAATCATCATGGACGTCGATGACAAGCGACGCCTGGGCGGCGGGTTTTTGCTGGTCAGGCCGGAAGACGTTTTCACGCCCGAGGAATTTTCGGAAGGTCATCTGGCCATCTTCCGCGCGGCCAAGGACTTCGTGACCCAGGAAATAGAGCCCGTGGGGGAGCGCCTGGAGGCCATGGACCTCGACCTGGCCCGCTCGCTGCTGGTGCGGGCCGGCGAGCTGGGGCTCAGCGGCACCGACGTCCCGCCGGAGTTCGGCGGCAGCGGACTGGACAAGATCTCCACCGCCCTGGTCACCGAGGCCATGGGGGCGGCCGGGTCGTTCGGCATCACCCACATCGATCACTCGGGGATCGGCATCCTGCCCCTGGTCTTGTTCGGCAGCCCCCGGGTCAAACAAAAGTACCTGCCCGGCCTGTGCTCGGGCGAACTGGTGGCCGCCTACGCCCTGACCGAAAAGGACTCGGGCTCGGACGCCCTGGCGGCCAAGACCAGGGCCGATCTCTCGGACGACCATTACGTGCTCAACGGCGCCAAGTGGTTCATCACCAACGCCGGGCTGGCCGACGTGTTCACGGTCTACGCCCAGGTGGACGGCGACCAGTTAACGGCTTTCCTGGTCGAGAAAAAATTCGACGGCGTGTCCACCACGGATGAACTGCGCAAGATGGGGCTCCTGGGCTCATCGACCCGGGGGTTGATCCTCAAAAACGTTCGGGTGCCGATCGAGAACGTCTTGCACGAGGTGGGCCAGGGTCATCAGGTCGCCCTGAACGTCCTCAATATCGGGCGGTACAAGCTGGCCGCCGCGGCGGTGGGCTCGTGCAAGGCGGTCCTGGCCCAGGCGACCGGGTATGCCCAAGAGCGTTATCAGTTCGGCCGGCCCATCGCCTCGTTCGGCCTGATTCGCCGAAAACTGGCCCGCATGGCGACCCTCATTTTTCTGTGCGAATCCATGGTCTATCGGACCTCCGGCCTGATTCAGGACAACCTGGCCGGGGTGGACGCCGAGGCCTTGGACGCCGGCCAGCAGACCGCCCGGGCCATCGAGGAGTACGCGGTCGAGTGTTCCATCAACAAGGTCTTCGGCTCCGAGGCCATGGACTATTGCGTGGACGAGTACGTCCAGATCATGGGCGGCAACGGTTTTCTGGTCGACTACCCGGCCCAGCGTTTTTACCGCGACGCCCGGGTGACCCGCATCTTCGAGGGGACCAACGAGATCAACCGGCTGCTCATCACCGGGACGATCCTCCGGCGGGCGATGAAGGGCCGGCTGCCGTTGATCGAGGCCGTGGGCCGGGTCCGGGAAGAGGTTGCCAATTTGGGCGATCCGCCGGCCTTTGACTCGCCGCTGGAGGTGGTGGGGCATCTCCTGGAAAACGCCAAGAAGGCCGCGCTCCTGGTGGCCGGTCTGGCGGCCGAAAAATTTTTAGGGGCCATCAAGGAGGAGCAAGAGGTCCTGGGTCGGCTGGCGGACATGATCATTCAGATTTACGCGCTGGAGTCCGGTTGGCTCCGGGCGGTCAAGATGCGAGCAGATTCGGGTCAAGACCGGGCGGCCCTGGCCGGGGCCATGGTCGAGGCCGAGGCCCACCGGTTCGCCAGGAAGTGCCGGTGGTGGGCCGAGGACGCGGCGGCGTACCTGGCGGACGGCGACGAATTGACCACGCTCCTGTCTCAGATAGATCGCTTGCTGTCCTTCCGTCCCCTGAACGGCGTGGCCCGTTGCCGCCTGATCGCCGAGAAAGTGATCGAGCGCCAGGGGTGGCCGTTATAGATCGCTGGCGTCGGTGTCAGGCCGGGGCGGGTGGCCCACATAGCCATGCTGCCTAAGTGCTGCAGGCACAAGAGGCCTTTCCCGAATGTTTGTCGGTCCCCCGAACTGATTATAAAGGAATGAATCTATCTTTAAGATGCGGGGGGTCTTCTTCCAACCCCCCGCGCCTTCCAGTACCAGAGGGGGTGGCTGGCAGAAGGCCCCAGATAGATAGATGGAATTATTCCTTATATTCTTCAACCACAGGACGCGAAGAACTTTGGGGATACCCCCCACTCTAAAAACATTTAATAGAAAAACCACGACAGTTATTTTTGATCGCCAACCATTTTTGGCTTGCCGGGAGATCAAACGTTCTCTATAATTAGGCTCGTCCCTGTGGAGAGCGGCGCCCCGGCCCGCCCCCAAAAAAGCGGGCCGGCCCGCGCCGACTCGGCCGCGCTTGAACTGAAGACAAAACACGAGAGAAACCATGACCATCACCGACCGCCAGCAACAGGTCCTCGACTTCATCGCCGCCTTTCAGGCCCGGGAAGGCTTTCCGCCCAGCGTCCGCGAGATCTGCGCCCACCTGGGCCTGAAATCCCCGGGCAGCCTGATCAAGCATCTGCGGGCTTTGGAGGAGGAGGGCCTCCTGGGCCGCAGCCCGGGCAAGAAACGGGCCTGGAAGCTGACCCAGGCCCCCGGCCCCCGGACCATCCCCCTGGTGGGCCGGATCGCCGCCGGCACGCCGATCATGGCCGTGGAGAACCGGGAGGACGACATCCCGGTGGACCCGTGGCTGTTCGGCGACGAGGACACCTTTGCCCTGCGGGTCAAGGGCGACTCGATGATCGAGGCCCACATCAGGGACGGCGACCTGGCCGTGATCCGGCCCCAGGCCGAGGCCCAAAACGGCGATATCGCGGCCGTGCTGGTCGAGGGGATCGAGCCCGAGGCCAGCCTCAAGACCATCCGCCGTAGCCCTGGCCGCCTCGAACTCCACCCGGCCAACCCCGCCTACGAGCCGCTGGTCTTCGAGGGCGAGGACATCGCGCGGGTGCGGGTCTTGGGCCGGCTGGTGGGCCTGATCCGGGTCGGGTCTTAATAACAATCCCTGAATAGCGGGCTTGGGCCCGTTTCGGAATTGGTTGGCCCGGCCGCCGCCCTTTTAAAGGGAGGGCGGGCGGCCGGGACCGGTCCGGCGCCTGGATCGTTCGACGAGCTCAGTGAGGGTGGGCCAATTCGGCCTGAGAGCGACAAAGATCAACCGAGACATCAGTTATGGACCGCTTCGTTCATCTCGAGGCGCAGAGCGCCTTTTCCTTTTTGTGGGGGACGTTCACCCCCGAGGCCCTGGTGGCCGCCGTCCGGTCCCTGGGACAGCGGGCCGTGGCCCTGACCGACGACGGCCTGTTCGGCGTGGTCCGCTTTTACCGGGCCGCGGCCGCCACCGGGATTCAGCCCATCGTCGGGGCCCGGGTCGAGGCCCACGGCGGGGCGGGTGGTCCGGAGATCGTCTCGAATCTGACCCTGCTGGCCACGGATTTCGCGGCCTACGGCAACCTGTGCCGGATCTTGTCCATCCCCCGCGCGGCCAAGGGGTACGGCCCGGCCTCGGCCCGGCCGTCGGTCACGCTCCAAGACGTGAAGTCCAACGCGGCCGGACTGATCTGTCTGTGCGGCGGGCGCGGCTCGGCAATCGAGACCTTACTCTCGCAGGGGCGTTATGAGGCCGCCCGGCAATGGCTGGCGCTGTGGCGGGACGTCTTCCGGGACGACGGCCATTTGTTCGTGGTTTTGCAAAACAGCGGCCCGGCCGCCGAGGCCGAGGTCATGGCGGCCTCGTTCGAGCTGGCCGCCAAGTTGGGCCTGCCCGTGGCGGCCACGGCCGGGGTGGCGTTTCTTGGCCCCGAGGATTACGAATTACATAAAATCCTGGTCGAGATCCAGCGGGCCCATCACCACCGGGCCATCGACCCCCTGCCGCACGACGGGTTTTACCTGAAATCCGGGGGAGAGATGGCCCGGCTGATCCCTTATCCCGAGGCCCTGGCCAACACCGCGCTGATCGCCCGGGCGTGCGAGTCGTTCGAACTGCCCGTGGGCGGGCTTCATCCCCCCTTGTTTCGTTCGGCCGGGGAGGCCTGGCGACGCCTGTCCAAGATGTGCGCCCGGAACCTGGCCCGGCGCTGCCGCCCGGTCAAGCTCGAGTACCTCCGGCGCCTGGAGCGCGAGTTGAAGGCCATTCGGGAGCGGGAACTCAGCGATTTTTTCCTGCTGGTCGAGGAGGTGATCGACTTCGCCCGGCGCCGGGGCATCCGACACACGGTCCGCGGCTCGGCCGCCGGCAGCCTGGTGGTCCATCTGCTGCTGGGCGGAGTGGACCCGGTGGCCCGGGGTCTTTTGTTCGAGCGGTTCATCAACGACGGCCGGAAGGACATGCCCGACGTGGACGTGGACTTTGATTCCGAGCGCCGGGACGAGGTCCTGCGCCACGTGATGGGGCGTTTTCCGAATCAGTCGGCCATGGTCTGCACCATTCATTGCTTTCGGGTCCGTTCCTCGGTCCGGCTGGCGGCCCGAGCGCTGGGCTACTCGCTCGAGGAAATCTCGCGGCTGAGCGAATGCCTGCCCATCTCGCTCCGGGGCCGGCGTCTTGGGGAGGCCCTCGACAATCTGCCCGAGCTGCGACACGCCCCCATCAGGCAAGAGACCAGGCTGGTGGAGGTGGCCTCCCGGCTGGCCGGGCTGCCGTTTCAGGGTTCGGTTCACCTGGGCGGGGTGATCGTCACCCCGGGGGACATCAACGCCTTTACGCCCCGGTGGACCTCGCCCCAGGACCTGCCGGTGGGCCAGCTCGACAAGGACGACGTGGACGCCCTGGGGCTGCTCAAGCTGGACCTGCTGGGCCTGCGGATGCACACCGCCCTGGAGGGTGCGGCCGAGGTGCTCCGGCAACAGGGGGTGAATCTCGACCTGGACCGGCTGCCGCTGGACGATCGACGGACGTTTCATCTGCTCCAGAGCACGGACACCCTGGGGGTGTTTCAGGTCGAGTCACCGGGCCAGCGCAACCTCATCGGCCGGCTCCGGCCCCGGCACTTTGACGACCTGGTGTCCGAGATATCGCTGTTCCGGCCCGGCCCGGTCGAGGGCCACATGGTCGACGTCTACGTCCAGCGGCGCAACGGGGCCGAGCCGGTCAAGTACCTTCATCCCGACCTGGAGCCGATCCTGGGCGAGACCTACGGCGTGATCCTGTTTCAGGAGCACGTGCTGATGATCGTCCACGCCATTGCCGGGCTGAGTTACGGCCAGGCCGACGCCTTTCGGCGGGCCATGACCAAGGAGCGGAAAAAGAGCGGCGGCATGATCGACCTCAAGGAGCGGTTTATGGCCGGGGCCGTGGCCCGGGGTTACGACGCTTGGGTGGCGGACGAAATTTTCGGACAAGTGGCCTCGTTCGCGGCCTATGGTTTTTGCAAGGCCCACGCCGCCTCGTTCGCCCACATCACCTACCAGAGCGCCTGGCTCAAGGCCAATTTCCCTCAGGCCTTTTATCTCGGCCTGCTCAACGCCGGTCACGTCGGGTCTTATCCGGCCTCGGTGATTTTGTCCGAGGCGTGGCGAAGGGAGATTCCGATTCAGGGACCGCACGTCAATCACAGCACGGCCAGATATGAGCCCGAGGGCCTTGGTATTCGGGTGCCGCTGGTGGTGGTCCACGGCGTCGGCCCGGCCACCACCGGGCGGATCGTCGAGGCCCGGGCGGCCCGGGGGCGTTTTTCGAGTCTGGACGATTTTCAGGAGCGGGTCAGGCTGCCGGCGCGGGTGATGGCGGTGCTGGAACTGGCCGGGGCGTTACGGGGCCTGGGGGCGGGGGATCTGTTCGGGACGGACAGGTGCGAAGCCGCACGGGCGTAATTCGCGTCCAACGTTTGGTGGGTTGCGGACATTACGTCCGCGCTTGTCGGCGCCAGTGCGAGGCCGCACGGGCGTGATTCGCGACGGACGACTCGTCAGGACGTCACTTGGTCGTCCGCGTTCGCCGCGGCCACTACGTCGGCCGCTGCGATCTGTGCATGCGTGGGGTGGAAGGCCACTTCGTCGGCGCCTGCGGCTCGTCAGGTCGATCGAGACAGGGTCAGATTACGTTCAGACGGATGGCGGGCGGGGTGGAGTTGTTAGGGGAAAGTGATGATCGAGACTAGAACGGCGGAGCCGAAACGGAGTGGAGGCGGCGGGCGCGGACGACCAAGTGACGACC
>JAHJDS010000042.1 GCA_018812395.1 Pseudomonadota bacterium | reverse complement strand
CCCCGGCCATCCGCCGGCTGTACGAGCAGATGCCGGCCCCCAAATGGGTCATCGCCATGGGCAACTGCGCCATCTCGGGCGGGCCGTTCGCCTATGACGGCCAGTACGCCATCGTCGACGGGGCCGACAAGTTCCTGCCGGTGGACATCTATATCCCCGGCTGTCCGCCCCGGCCCGAGGGCCTGCTCCGGGGCTTCTTCGAGCTGCAGGAAAAGATCACCGCCGGGGCCAAGGGGCGGCTGGCCTACTTCCAACGGAAGTACGATCGAATCGACAAGAACGTCAAGGTGGTCGAGCCTCGTGATCTCTGAGCTGCTCAACAGAATGGCCGGCGCCGTGCCCACCGGTTGGGCCGCCGAAAGCGACTTCGAGCGAACCGGGGCCCACGTCAAGGTCGTCCTCAGGCCGGATCAGTTGGAGGTCCTGGCCCGGTTCCTCCAGGGGGACGGTTTCGCCCTGACCTGCCTGAGCGGGGTGGACTTTTCGACCGGGACGGACCTGGTCTACCACTTCCACCGCCACGACAAACCCCTCCGGGTGGCCGTCCACCTGCCCCTGGAGCGCGGCCGGGCGGTCCGGACCCTGGCCGACATCTTCGAATCGGCCAACTGGTTCGAGCGCGAGGTCTGGGAGATGTACGGGGTCCAATTTGAGGGCCATCCCAACCTGACCTGGCTGCTGTTGCCCGAAGGGGCGGATTACCACCCCCTGCGCAAGGACTTCGGTAAGGTCGGCGGCGTGGCCGACGGGCCGGCGGACATCGGCTTGATCCCGAAGGAGGCCGGCTGATGAGCCCCTGGAGAGGCAAGAGCGATTTCTACGACGACCGAACGCTCCAGGCCGAGACCTTCGACCTGAACCTGGGGCCGCAGCACCCGGCCACCCACGGCGTCTTCCGGTTGGTGATCACCCTGGACGGAGAGATCGTCCGCAAGGTCGAGCCCTTCATGGGCTACGCCCATCGGGGCCAGGAAAAGATGGGCGAGAACCGAACCTACGCCCAGTGGCTGCCCAACTCCTCCCGCCTCGACTACCTGTCGGGCATGATCTACAACCACGGCTACTGCGAGGCGGTGGAGAGGCTTTGCGGTTTCGAGGCCCCGCCCCGGGCCCAATACCTGCGGGTCATCACCGACGAGTTCAACCGGGTGGCCTCGCACCTGATGTGGTTCGGCAACTACCTCATGGAACTGGGGGCCTTCACCCCCTTTCTCTACTGCTGGGACGACCGGGAGTACATCCTCGATCTGCTCGATTCGCTGACCGGGTCGCGGCTGACCTACAATTACAACCGGTTCGGCGGCGTCCGCAACGACCTCCCGGTCGGTTTTCGGAAAAAGGCCCGGAAATTCGTCCAGCGCCTGCGCGGCCGGTTCCCCGAGTACCACGAGCTGTGCACCAAGAACGTCATCTTCCGCCACCGGGTCAAGGGCGTCGGCGTCATCTCCCGGGAATTGGCGATCAACGCCGCGGCCACCGGCCCGACGCTGCGCGGCTCGGGCGTCGAGTACGACCTCCGGAAGTACGCGCCCTACGCCGCCTACGAGCAGTTCGACTTCATCATCCCTCATTTTCCCGAGGGCGACGTCCTGGCCCGGTACAACGTCCGCCTCGAGGAAATGGTCCAGAGCCTGAACATCCTCGAACAGGCTTTGGCCGGCCTGCCCGAGGGGCCGCACTGGATCAAGACGCCGCGCAAGATCAAGCCGCCGCCGGGCGAAATTTACTTCGCCGTGGAGTCGGCCCGGGGCGAGGCCGGTTTTTACATCGCCAGCGACGGGTCCGAGATACCCTATCGGATCAAGGTTCGTTCGCCGTCGCTCAGCAACGTCTACCTGACCGTCCACGTCGTGCCGGGACACTTCCTGGCCGACCTGGTGGCCATCCTGGGCAGTATTGACATCTTGGTGCCGGAGATCGACCGCTGATGCAGACCGCCTTTGACCAGGGACTGGCCCGTATCCTCGGCCCGGTCATCGACTTTCTGGGAACGGACCTGTTCGCCATCCTCGCCGGCCTGATCGTGGCGCTGGGCTTGGCCCAGGTCAACGCCCTGTTCCTGGTCTGGCTGGAGCGCAAGCTGGCCGGTCACTTCCAGCTCCGGATCGGCCCCAAGGAACACGGCCCCTTCGGCCTGCTCCAGACCATCATCGACGGCATCAAGCTCCTGGTGAAGGACCTGGTCCGGCCCCGGTCGGTGGACTGGCCGATGTACGCCCTGGCGCCGATCATCATCCTGGTGCCGCCGCTGGTCGCCTTCGTGGTGCTGCCCTTCGGGCCGCTGATGATCATCCGGGACATGAGCGTCGGTTTCCTCTTGATTTTCGCCTTCGGGTCGCTGACGGTCCTGGCGCTGCTCATGGGCGGCTTCGCCTCGAACAACAAGTACTCGCTCAT
>JAHJDS010000414.1 GCA_018812395.1 Pseudomonadota bacterium | reverse complement strand
CGGACCTCGACCTCCGGATCGCACAGGCCCGTGGGCCGGATGATCTGCTCCACGACCACGCCGCCCACGCGGGTGAGTTCGTAGTCCGCCGGCGTGGCTGAAACGTAGACCACCTGGTCGAGCAATTGGTTGAACTCCCCGAAGTTGAGCGGCCGGTTGTCCAGGGCCGAGGGCAGCCGGAAGCCGTAATTGACCAGGGTCGTCTTCCGGGACCGATCGCCGTTGAACATCCCCCGGACCTGGGGGAGGGTGATGTGGGATTCGTCCGCGAAGAGCAGCCACCGTTTCGGAAAATAGTCGAGCAGGCACGGCGGGGGCTGGCCTGGTGACCGGCCGGTCAGGTAGCGCGAGTAGTTCTCGATACCCGAGCAATAGCCCAGTTCCTGGAGCATCTCCATGTCGAAGCGGGTCCGCTCCTCGATCCGCTGGGCCTCCAGGAGCTGCTTCTGGTCCTGGAAATGAGTCACCCGGGCCTTCATCTCGTCGAGGATGTCGGCGATGATGGCCTTTTGGTCCTCGCGGGTGGACACGTAGTGGCTGGCCGGAAAGACGGTCACCCGGCTGAGTTTTCGCAGGACCTTGCCGCGCAGGGGGTCGATCTCGAAGATGCCGTCGATCTGGTCGCCGAAAAAGGTCAGCCGGACGGCGACGCTTTCCTCGTAGGCCGGAAAAACCTCGACCACGTCGCCCCGGACGCGGAAGGTGCCGCGGTGAAAATCGAAGTCGTTGCGCTGGTACTGGATATCGATCAGTTTCCTGAGCACCGCCTCCCGGCCGATCTCCATGTCGGCCTCGACGTAGAGCAGCAACCCGTAGTAGGCCTCGGGCGAACCCAGGCCGTAGATGCACGACACCGAGGCCACGATGATCACGTCGTCGCGGCAAAGCAGCGAGCGCGTGGCCGAGTGGCGCATCTTGTCGATGTCTTCGTTGATGTGGCTGTCTTTTTCGATGTAGGTGTCCGAGGCCGGGATGTAGGCCTCGGGCTGATAGTAGTCGTAGTACGACACGAAGTACTCGACGGCGTTATGGGGGAACAGCGACTTGAACTCGCCGTAGAGCTGGGCGGCCAGGGTCTTGTTCGGGGCCAGGACCAGCGTCGGCAGATTGATCCGGGCGATGACGTTGGCCATGGTGAAGGTCTTGCCCGAGCCGGTGACGCCCAGCAGGACCTGGTGCTCGAGACCGGCCTCGAGACCTGCCACCAACCCCTCGATGGCCCGGGGCTGGTCGCCCTGGGGCGAATATTCGGACACCAGCTTGAATGGGCCCCGGCTCTTGGGCGGGGCGGCGTGGGGGGCCAGATCTACGCCGGGCGCCACCGGGTCCCCTCCGGGGTGTCTTCCAGGACGACGCCCATGGCCGTGAGCCGGTCGCGCAGGGCGTCGGCCGCGGCCCAGTCCTTCTTGGCCCGGGCCTCTTGCCGGGCGGCGATCAGCCGCTCGACCTCGGCCTCGTCCAGGCCACCGGCGGCCAGGTGCCGCTCCTGAACGGCGTCCAGGAAGCGGGCCGGATCGTCCCGGCACAGCCCCAGCACGGCGCCGGCCTCGACCAGTTTTCCTCGCGCCAGGCGAAGCAGGCCGTGCAATTCCTTCCCGGGCGGCTCGGTCCTCAACTCGGTGAGAGCGTTCAATTGCCGGACCAGGCCGAACATCAGCCCCAGGCCCCGGGCGGTGTTGAAGTCGTCGTCCAGGGCCGCCACGAACTGCTCGGTAAACCCGAGAACGCTTGCTCGCAGAGCCTCGTCCGGCTCGTCGCCACCCTCGGACGGGCCGAGATTGACGGCCTCGGTCAGGTTGGCCAGGCCCCGGTAGAGGCGGACCAGGCCGCTTTGGGCCTCGTCCAGGGCGGCGTCGGAAAAGTCCAGGGGCGAGCGGTAGTGCTGGCTGATCAGAAAGAACCGCAGCGCCTCGGCCGGCCATTGGGCCAGGATCTCCTTGACGGTGAAGAAGTTGCCCAATGACTTGGACATCTTCTCCTCATTGACCCGGACGAAGCCGTTGTGGATCCAGTACTTGACGAATCGCCGGCCGAAGGCCGCCTCGGACTGGGCCCGCTCGTTCTCGTGGTGGGGAAAGGACAGGTCGGCCCCGCCGCCGTGGATGTCGAAGGACTCGCCCAGGTGCCGGGCGCTCATGGCCGAACACTCGATGTGCCAGCCCGGCCGGCCCGGGCCCCAGGGCGAGTCCCAGGTGGGCTCGCCCGGCTTGGCCGCCTTCCACAGGGCGAAGTCCAGGGGGTCGCGCTTGGCCTGGTCCACCTCGACCCGGGCCCCGGACTGGAGTTGGTCGACGTCCCGGTTGGACAGGCGGCCGTAGTCCTGGAATTTCTTGACCGAGAAGTAGACGTCTCCGCCGACCGCGTAGGCCGCGCCTTGGTCCAGAAGCCTATTAACCAGGGCGATGATGTCGGCCATGTGCTCGGTGCACCGCGGCTGCACGTCGGGCTCGATCAGCCCCAGGGCGGTCATGTCCTCAATGAACGAGGCGATGAACTCCTCGGCCAGATCGGCCGGATCGACGCCCCGCTCGGCGGCCCGGGCGATGATCTTGTCGTCCACGTCGGTGAAGTTGCGAACGTACTTGACCTCGTAGCCCAGCCAGCGCAGGTAACGGACCATGACGTCGAAGACCACGTTCGCCCGGGCGTGACCGACGTGAGCGTGATCGTAGACCGTCGGGCCGCAGACGTACATCCCCACCCGGGGCGGGTCCAGGGGCTCGAAAGACTGTTTGCGCCGGGCCAGCGTGTTGTACACCCGCAGTCCCATGGATCACCCCTCGAACGTGACGGCCGCCAGACGGCGGCGGCATTCGGTCGGGCCCAGGACCGAGACGATCACGTCCAGCTCCGGACCACGATCCCGTCCGGTGAGGGCCAGGCGGACGGGATGGAACAGGGCCCGGCCCTTCAGCCCGGTCCGGCGTCCGATCTCGACCATCATCGACTTGGCCGCGGCCGGAGTCAAGTTTGGGACCCCGTTTAACTGGTCACCCAGGGATTCGATGGCCGGCCGGGCCGCGCCGGGCAGAGCTACTCCCTTTGGCGCCACAAAAAATGGTTCGGCCAAATCGACGCCTTCGTTCAACGTATGGATCATTGGAGAAATGGCGCCACTAACAAGGGTTAAGTCTTCGTCGGAGAGAATGCGCCTGATACCGATATCGTCCGTCGGAGTGAACAGTTCAGTTCCTGATCGATCGCCCTCGACGATGGTCGTTCCGTCCAGCAGATGGGCTCTTTCCCACCAGGGGCGGAGCCGCCGGGTCAATTCAGGTGGCGTCAACGCCCGGAGGTGCTCCCGGTTGAACCATTCCAGCTTCGATTCGTCGAACACGGCCGCCGCCTTGCCGGTCCGGGACAGGTCCCAGGCCTCGACCAGGTCATTCGGTTCGAAAAACTCGCCGCCCCCGAGACCGCCGCCCAGGAAACAGAGGTAGTTTATGAAGGCCTCGGGTAACACGCCCCGGTCCCGAAACTCCCGGACCGAAGTTCCGCCGTGGCGCTTGGACAGTTTCTGCCGGTCCGGGCCCACCAGCAGGGAATGGTGGGCGAAGCGCGGCGGGTCGTAGCCCCAGGCCGCGTAGAGCATCAGCTGACGGGCGGTATTGCTCAGATGGTCCTCGCCGCGGATGACGTGACTGATCTCCATCAGGGCGTCGTCCACGACCGCGGCCAGGGTGTAGGTCGGCGTGCCGTCGGCCCTCAGGAGCACGAAGTCGCCCACGCTCCCGGCCGGAAATTTTTTGTCCGCTCGAATTAGATCAATGAAGGCCAGGTCTTGGTCCTCGACCCGGAACCGGACCGCGCCGCCCCGGCCCTCGGCCTCCCTGGCCCGGCGCTCGGCCTCGGTCAGATGCCGGCAACGCCCGACGTAACGCGGCGGCAGGCGGCTGGCCAGCAATTGGCGGCGGTCGGCCTCCAGTTCCTCGTCCGTGCAGTAGCACCGGAAGGTCAGGCCGGCCTCGGTCAATCGGGCGACGTGCTCCTGATACAGCTCCAGCCGCTCCGATTGCCGATAGGGACCGTAATCGCCCCCCCGGTCTGGGCCCTCGTCCCAGGTGACGCCCAGCCAGCGCAGGTCGTCCGCCTGCTCGGTCTCGTACTCGGCCCGGGAACGAACCCGGTCCGTGTCCTCGACCCGGAGCACCAACCGGCCGCCGCGGGCCCGGGCGAAAAGATAGTTGAACACCGCCGTCCGGGCGTTGCCCACGTGCAGCCTTCCGGTGGGCGAGGGGGCGAATCTGACCCGAATCTCGGAACTCACGACTCCTCCCGACACACGACCACGGCCAGGGCGGCCATGCCCTGGCCGCGGCCGATGATCCCCAGACCTTCGGTGGTCGTGGCCTTGACGCTGACCTCGCCGGGCGGCAGGCCCAGCACCCGGCCCAGATTGGCCTTCATTTGTTCCACGTATGGCCCGATCCGGGGCGCCTCGGCCATCAGGGTCACGTCCACCTGGATCGGCCGACAGCCCCGGTCCACGGCGATGTCCTTTACGCGGGCCAGCAGGTCCAGACTGTCGGCCCCTTGCCAGCGCTCGTCCGTGTCCGGGAAGTGCCGGCCCAGGTCCCCGGCCCCGCAGGCCCCCAGCACGGCGTCGCACACGGCGTGGGTCATCACGTCGGCGTCGGAATGACCCAGCAGGCCGCGCTCGAAGGGGATCTCGACCCCCCCCAGCACCAGCCGCCGGCCCTCGGCCAGGCGATGGACGTCATAGCCGTGACCGACCCGGACCGACCCGGCCAGCAGGCGCCGGGCCAGGGCCAGATCCTCGGGGGTGGTCACCTTGAAGTTGATCGCCTCGCCGGGCACCAGGGTCACGGCAAAGCCGGCGGCCTCGACCAATCCGGCGTCGTCGGTGACGGCGAGGTCCTCTTGGTCGGCCCGGGCGTAGGCCTCGACCAGCCACTGGGTCCGAAAGACCTGGGGGGTCTGGACCCGCCACAATCCGGAGCGGTCGATTGTTTGCCGGACCAGGCCCGCCTCGTCGCCCCTCTTAATCGTGTCCTCGACCCGGAGGGCGGCCACGGCCGCGCCGGTCCGGACCGCGACCTCGATGACCCGGGCCACCAGGTCCGGCGTGACCAGCGGCCGGGCGGCGTCGTGCACGGCCACCAGGTCCGCGTCCCTGGCGGCCGCCAGCCCGGCCCTGACCGAGTCCTGGCGGCGGACGCCGCCGGGCACGATCGGTCCCAGCTTGGGCAAATCAAAACCGCCCAGAACCGCCTCGGCCCGTCCCGGGTCATCGACCACCAGGACGATCCGGTCCACGGCCCCGCAGGCGGCCAGCCGCTCCAGGGTGTGGACCACCAGGGGGCGGCCGGCCACCTCGAGCCACTGCTTGGGCGTAGCCTCGCCGAGGCGGACGCCCGAACCGGCGGCGGGAACGATGGCCGTGGTCTTCACTGCACTTCCAGACAACAAAATCCGGCGCCCAGCTCGCCACGGGTGAGGCGGCAAAGGGGCCGGAAAAAAAGGTGTCGGAGCCGGCCGTAAGCCGGGTTCTGTCTCCCCGGCGCGGTCGCCCGACGCCGGGGCGGCGATCATTCATCTAGGACGCGGGTTGCCCCGCGCCTCGAGCGACCTACCCGGAAGCGCGTGGCTTTCGCCACTTCGGACGGGCCGTCCTCGAACGCTCCCCTACGCGGTCTTGCTCCAGGTGGGGTTTACCTAGCCGCGCCCGTCACCGGACGCGCTGGTGAGCTCTTACCTCACCCTTTCACCCTTACCCCCGGGACCGGCGAGTAACCCTCGCCGACCCGAGGGCGGTCTGCTCTCTGTGGCACTTTCCCGGGGTCGCCCCCGCTGGCCGTTAACCAGCACCCTGCCCTACGGAGCCCGGACTTTCCTCCCGTCACTTAATGAGACCGGCGATCGCCTCACCGGCTCCAACACCAAAAATACATCCGCCGCCGACCGGCCCGGGTTCAGTCCCCGGCTTCGTCCAGGGCCTCGTTGGCCAGCCGGTCGGCCTCGGCGTTCAACTCCCGTCTGATATGTAAAATATCATAAGCCGACAGGTCATTCAACTTGTCCTTGACCCGGCCGTGGAGGATCGCCAGACCGGTGTTTTTGACCCGGTACTGACCGGAAAGCTGTTTGACCAGGAGTTCCGAGTCCAGGCGGATGTCCAGCCAGGACGTTCTGGCCTTAAGAGCCAGGTCCAGACCCAGGAGCAAGGCCTGGTACTCGGCCTGGTTGTTGGTCATTCTTCCCAGAAAGCGCTTGGCCGTGGCCACGACCTGACCTGATTCGTCCTTGAGGACCGCCCCGGCCCCGGCCGGACCCGGGTTGCCTCGGCTGGCGCCGTCGGTAAACAGCGTCAGCCGGAGACCAGAGGCAGTTCGTCTCGGGGTCGGCCGCCCCTGCTCGGGGACGGGCACCTCGCCCGAGACCCGGCCGGCCGCCTCATACAGCAACTCCCGCAGCTTGTCGGCGTCCAGCCCGGGGAAGTGATCCAGGGTCCGGGGGACGCTCAGCGATTCGGCCAGAAAACGAAGGACATCGCTCCGCTTCACGGGGCCCCTTCCCCGGCCTGGGCCGATTCCGCCCCCGGCTCGTCCGGCGGCGCGAAGGCCTCGTGTTCGCCCCAGTAGATCAGTCGGTGGCAACTGGGGCAGGTCATCAGGCGCTCCATGTGCTGCAGGATTTGGTACTGCTGGGGGGTCAGGTTCATGAAACAGGCCTGGCAGGTCCCGCCCTTGATCGGGGCCAGGGCCAGGCCTCCCCGGGCGTAGGCGATTTGATCGTAGCGGGCCATGGTCTCGACGTCGACGGCCGCCCGGACCTCTTGGCGTTCTCCGGCCATTTCTCTGAGAAGCGTCCGGCACTCGTCGACCCGATCCAGAATGACCTGTTTGTTCTCCTCGAGTTCGACCTTGATCTCGCCCAGACGGCGGTGGCGTTCGGCCTGTTCGGCCTCGAGGGCCTCCAACCGCTCCATCACCTCGATGACCTCGTCCTCGAGGTCGTAGTTCATCCTCTTCAGATCGTCGATCTCCTTGAGCACGGCCCGGTATTCGCGGTTGTTCTTGATCATGGGCAGTCGGGACTGGCTGCGCTTCATCTTGGTCTGGTTGGCCTCGACCGTTTCCTCGATTTCCTTGCGCTGGCGTCGGAGCTGCCCCAGCTCGCCGGCGGCGGCGGCGATCTGGCCGGTCAGTCCGACCAGACCCTGTTCCAGGTTGGCGATTCGAACCGGACCCTCGGCGGCCTCGCTTTCGAGCGCGAGCCTCTCGGTGTCCATCTGCTGGAGCCTGACCAGCAGTTTGATTTGTTCAAGCAAACCCCACCTCCATCGTGGACTAACGATAAACGAACGCCGGCGGCTGGGCGTCATAGGCCGAGAACCGGAGGTCCCAGCCCCGCCCGACGGCGTCCGCTGAAAGTTTCTCGGCCCAGAGCGGGACCACCACCCGCTCGGAGTGAAAGTGGCCGACGACCACCAGGCTCATGGCGGTCCCTTCCAGGTCGCGGGCGGCGTGATG
>JAHJDS010000413.1 GCA_018812395.1 Pseudomonadota bacterium | reverse complement strand
CCCGAGACGCTTCGCACCCGCGAAACATATGTCCGTTGCTATTGGACTGGGCTACATGGCATGGACATCCGGGAGTTGACCTTCGGCGAACTGGAAGACCTTGCCGACGCCCTGCTGAAACGACTGGCGCCCAAAACCGTGTGGAACATATTAAGCGACCTTCGGGCGTGTCTGCGGTGGGCCAAGCGCCGGGGTGACATACCGGCAGTCCCCGACTTTCCACTGATCAAGTTCGACCGGCCCGCAACGAAGTGGATAGATGAAACCACACAGGCGTCTATTATCAAGGCCATTCCGATTGATGACCGCCCGATCTTCATCTTTCTCGCGACCTATGGGCGCCGACCGGGTGAGGCCAGGGCCTTGATGTGGGATGCCGTAGACTTGGGAACAGAAGACGATCACTATCAGCCGCACATTCAGCGGCCAGACTCTAAAAGAGGCCACCAAGGCCCACACCGTCACCGTGCTACCGATGCTGCCCGAAATTGAAAAGGTGCTTCGACGCCTGCCGAAGTCATTGACGGGCTTTGTGTTCGTGAATCGGTTAGGGCGGCCTTACTACCGCTTGGAGCGCATTTGGTCGCGTGCCAGCAAAGAGGTTGGGGTTCGCATCTCTCTCTACCAGGGTACGCGTCATAGCTTCGGCGCTCGCAAGGTGGCCGAGGGGCATAGCCTGGAATTGATCGGTGAGGTGATGGGGCATACTGACCCCCGAACGACAAAGCGTTACGTCGGGTCCGATGCGGGCCGACTGGTGCGGTTGTTTAAGCCGAATGTGTTGCCGCTGGACAGGGGAATGAAAAAGGGCGGCCAGGATGAGGTTTAGCCACCCGTTAGCCACCGGGATTTGAGACTTAACTGCCCGAAATTATGTAAATGAAGTGGCGGAGGGGGTGGGATTCGAACCCACGGACCCGGGATCAACCGGGTCACTCGATTTCGAGTCGAGCCCGTTCGACCGGACTGCGGCACCCCTCCGCAGGGACTCAATATACCAACCGCCGACCAAAAATCAAGCCCCGTCCGGTCCCTGGCGCCGACCACCAACGCGCCCGCCGGGGCCTCCGGGCCCGCCTCGGGGCCGAGCCCCTTGCCTGGTGGAACCCATTTTCCGTATAATAGGTTATCCGCGGCCCTGGCGGCGTGCGTCGTCTGTTTGCAAACCCGCCTCCAGGGCTATAGATTTGAACAGACATTGACAGACGTCGCGCCTGTCTCAACCCTTCCCAGGAGTATCTCATGGACCGCAGGGATTTTTTGGCCAAAATGACCCGGCTGGGATTCGTGGCCACCGCCGGGGCCGGTCTGGGGACGACGCTGGTCTGGTCCCCGGAGGCGGCCGCGGCCGCCAAGCCCGACCCGACCCTGGCCGTGGCCAAGGGCGCCGACCACGCCGGCCTGGTGGACCGGGTCGTGGCCAAGCTGGGCGGGATGGGGGCCTTTGTCAAAAAGGGCGCTTCGGTGGTGGTCAAGCCCAACATCGCCTGGAACCAGTCCCCGGCCATGGCCGCCAACACCAACCCCGTGGTGGTGAAGCGGGTCGTCGAACTGTGCCTCAAGGCCGGGGCCAAAGACGTGCTCGTCTTTGACAACCCGGTCAATCACGCTCCGGCCTGCTACAAGAACTCGGGCATCGAGGCGGCGGTCAAGTCCATCGGCGACCGCCGGGTGCGCGTCGAGCAGGTCGACGAGCGGCTGTTTTTGACCGCCCGCCTCAAGCACGGCAAGAACGTCAAGCGCTGGTCCTTTTACAAGCCGGTCCTCATGGCCAACACCTTCATCAACGTGCCCGTGGCCAAGCACCACGGCTCCTCGCGGCTGACCCTGTCCATGAAGAACATGATGGGCGCCGTGGGCGGCAACCGGGGCCGGCTGCACTGGGGCATCCATCAGTCCATCGCCGATTTGAACACCGTGCTCAAGGCCCACCTGACGATCATGGACGGCACCCGGATCATGACCGACAACGGCCCCTCGGGCGGCTCGATCGAGTACGTCAAGAAGATCGACACCGTTCTCGCCGGCCGGGACGCCGTGGCGATTGACGCCTACGCCACCCGCTGGTTCGGCCTCAAGCCGTCCGACATCGGCTACATCCGCATCGGTCACCAGATGGGCCTGGGCACCATGGACCTGAGTGGGGTGCGCGTCCTGGGCGCCTGAGCGCCGAAGATGCCTGAACTCGAGTCGCGGCTGACCATCTGAGAGGCCCGAAGGCGGACGTGAGCGACAAATCCGCGGCAAACACCCCGGTTGACCGGCCGCCCAAGACCGGGGACGGCTCGGCTCCGGGGTGGCGGCCCCGGGTCTGGCTTTGGCTCCGGCGGGTGACCCAGCTCTCCCTGCTGGGCCTTTTCCTGTGGTTCTTCATCCGGACCCAGTTCGTGCCGCCCCATCAGATCGAGCTTCCCACTAATTTCTTTTTCCGGACCGACCCTCTGCTCCTGGTGGTCGACCTCTTCTCCGGGATGAAGATGCTCCACCTCTTGTGGCCGGCGCTCGTCCTGGCCGGGGCGACGCTCGTCCTGGGCCGCTTCTTCTGCGGCTGGATCTGCCCCCTGGGGACCTGCCTGGACGGCTTTGCCCGGGGTTTCGTGCCTCAAAAATTGCGCCAACGGCCCGGTCCCGGGTGGCGCGCCGTGAAGTACCTGGTCTTGCTGGTGCTGGTGGCCACCATCCCCCTGGGATTCAACCTGGCGGGCCTGCTGGACCCCTTGTCCCTCCTGTGGCGGACCCTGGACCTGACCGCCTGGCCGGCCCTGGGCCAGGCCAACCAAGGGCTGGGTTCGCTTTACGAAACCAAGATCGCGTTCCTCAGCGAGCCCGTCTATAAATTCATCCGCGACGATGTCCTGCGGCGGAGCAAGCCGGTCTTCTGGCTCCCCTGGCTGACGTTGGTCGTGGCGGCGGTCGTCTTCGGCCTCGAGTTCGTCTCCCGCCGGTTTTGGTGCCGGAACCTCTGCCCCCTGGGGGCGCTGTGGGGTCTGCTGGCTTGGCCGGCCCGTGTCCGGCGCACGCCGTCCAAGTCTTGCGCCGACTGCGGGGATTGCGCCCGGATCTGCAAGACCGGGGCGGCCGGTCATGCGGCCGAGTGCCTGCTCTGTCTGGATTGCCGGGCCCAGTGCACCCACGACCGGGTCCGGTTCAAGTGGCGACGCCGGCCCAAGACCCAGCCCCGGCTCGACCTGGGCCGGCGGCAGGTGATCGTCGGCCTGGCGGCCGGGCTGGTCGCGCCGCCGCTGCTGAACTTGGGCCCCTTGGGCCGAATCGACCGCCGCCTGATCCGCCCCCCCGGCGTGATTGACGAACAGGAGTTCACCCGGCGCTGTATTCGCTGCGGGCTGTGCTACCGGGTCTGCCCGACCGAAGGGCTGCAGCCGGTGTTGTTCGAGGCCGGGGCAAGCGGGCTGTACACGCCGCGTCTGGTGGCCCGGGTGGGCAACTGCAACTACAAGTGCACCCTCTGCTCCCAGGTCTGTCCCACCGGGGCCATCCCCCGGCTGCCGCTCAAGGTCAAACAAAAAACCAAGATGGGCGTCGCCCGGGTGCTGACCGATCTCTGCCACCCTTACGTCCGGGCCGTGCCCTGCCTGGTCTGCGAGGAGCACTGCCCGACCCAGCCCAAGGCCATCGTCATCGACCAGGTCACCGAACTGGGCTTTCCGCTGCCGCCCCATCCCAACAACCTGGGACAGCCGCGGGTGGTGCCCGACCGCTGCATCGGCTGCGGCATCTGCGAGAAGGTGTGCCCCTATCCGGACAAGCCGCCGATCAAGCCGGGCAAGCGGCTCGAAGGCGAGGCGGCCGTCAGGGTCTACAACCCGGCCGCGGCCCCGTTGCCGCAAAAGCCCCCCCGGCCCAAAGACAGGGTGGACGTCTGGTTCATCCGGCCCGGCCCGGCTCATAAGAAGAAAAGGCCCAAGTCGCCCTATGGCCGATGATCGATTACGCCGGATGGAAAAACATCGGCCGGGGCGGCCCGCTCTGATGTATCGCAGCCCGGCCCGGCCACCCTCGGATTCGGGATCGGTATTCGCTTCGGATCGTTTCTCTTACTCCTAGCCGCCCTCGGCCAGTTTCTCCTGGGTCAGGCCCAAGAGGACCTTGTGCAGGCTGTTGCGCATTGGCCACCGGAGCAGCAGGTCGTAAAACATGACGTACTGATCCACCCGCTGGCAGACCAGGTTGTCCGAGTCCAGGGCCTCGGTGACCAGGACCGAGGCCAGATCGGCCACGTTGGAGGCCGGGACGCCCCCGAAGAGTTTGTCCATCTCCTGGGCGCGCGGTCGGTAGACCGCCTGCAGGAAGCGGTCGCCCTCCATGATGTCCTCGGCCTTGAGGTGAAACACGGGCCGGTCCGACTCGATGCGGGCCATGGCCCGGTTGGCCACGTAGGGATTGAGCAACACCACCCGCTTGATCTTTTCCTCGCTTAGGAAAACCACCAGCTCCAACAGATTGACCAGATAGTCTTCCAGGCCCCACTTGGCGATTCTTTGCCGGACGTACTCGCGGTAGCGGTCCCGGGTGGCCTTGGCCTCGCCGCGCTTGCCAATGGCCTGGAAGGAGATGGACAGCGAGTTCATGATCTTGCAGGTCATCCATTCGCCGACCTCGTCCTCGTGCTGCAGGGCGTAGTCCAGGGCCCGCTGGTAGTACTCGTGGGCCTTGTGGACGGCCTGGGTGAGGTAGGCCAGTTTCTTTTCCCCCAGGTCCTCGCCTTTGTGCTGCAACTCGGCCCGTTGTTTTCTGAGCTTGACCGAGGTCCCATAGGCGCCGTCGGCCTTTTGCAGGATCTGCGTCTGCAGGTGGTCCTTGTATTCGTTGAAGTAGGCCTCGCTCATGTCGTGTCCTCCATCGGGTAGTCACCGGGTGGCCGACGCCCGGCGGTCACAACGGCCGCGGCGGTTTGGCCATGACCGCCGCCTCCGTCAGTCGGTTCCGTCCCCGGTCTTATGCAACTCGATGATCCGCTCGATAAGCCCCCGGGTCGATAAGCCCGGCACCAGCTCCAGGCTGTAGACTTCTCCTCCCAGGGCGACGACCGTCTCCCGGCCGACGATCCGATCCACCGGCCAGTCCCCGCCCTTGCACAACACCATCGGGCCGACGGCCTTTATGAGTCGGGCCGGCGTGTCCTGGTCAAAGGGGACCACGTAGTCCACGCATCCCAGGCCCCCCAGGACGAAGGCCCGCTGATCAAGGGGCGTCACCGGCCGGCGGGGTCCCTTGAGGCGCCGGACCGAGGCGTCGGTGTTGACCCCGACCATCAGGCCGTCGCCCAGGCGACGGGCCTTTTCCAGATAGTCGACGTGCCCGGCGTGCACCAGGTCGAAGCAGCCGTTGGTGAACACCAGCCGTCTCCCTTTCCGGCGGTAGATACGGCCCACCTCGGCCGCCCGGGTCCAGTCCCGGATAAACTTCTTGTCCGGCGTCACCTGCCGGCGCCCAAGACGCCTGGCCCGAGGGGTGGCCTCCGGGTTATCGGTCATGGGCCTCGCCTTCCCCGCGCCAGCGCCGGTAGCCGGCCAGATAGCCCTCCACCCAGGCCCGTTCGTCCAGCTCGAGCGCCCGGGAATAGGCCCGGACAAACCCCCGGACATAGACCTCGGGCGGCAGTTGATCGTAGTCATCGGCCTCGATGGCCTCGAGGTAGCGCCTGGGGATCCGGAGTTCCCCGGACAATTCCTCCAGGCTCCGATTGCGGCTCCGGCGCATTTTTCTCAGCGCCGCGCCAAAGAGCGGTCCCTTGTCTTCGAACAGTTCCCCGGCCAGGGGCGGCGGCGACTCGACGGGCGTCTCCCCGGCCCGCGGCGGGGAGGAGACCACGCTGAGGGCCTGGGTTCCCCGATCGGGCCCGAGCCGGGGCTGGCGGGGCGGGAGACCCTCGCCGAGGAGCCATTGATCATATTCCCGCCGGGTCTTGGTGTTGGACAGGATGCGGTAGGCCTGCTGGACCCGGTCGATGACCTCCCGCCGCTCGGCCTCTCGGAACAGGGAGTAGATGGCCGGAGAATCCTTCTCGAAGGCGTCCATCAGGTGGCGAAAGGCGGCCTGGAGCTGCTCGGGGGTGGCCTCGGCGTCGACCTCGAGGAGGTCGTAATGGGTCATGGCGCCCGATCCGTTCAACTGGCCGCCTCCTGGGGACGGCTCGGCCAATCGAGATCGAACTGGCGCCGATCCATCAGTTTCTCGCAAATCCCGGACAAGGCCCGCGCCGCCGGGGACAAGGGATAATTCTGAAGGAACGGTCGCCGCTGCCGGATGCTTTGCCAGACCCGGTCATCGTAAGGCACGTGGCCCACGTATTCGACTTCCAGGGTGAAGTACTTGTGGCAGGCGCTACTCATGTACCGCCCCAGTTGCCGGTCGGCCTCGACGCGGGTCTGGTTGATGATCAGGTGCATACTGACCGTGGACAACTCCTCCCGGATGCCCTCGGCCACCGAGTTGTCGGCCGCCTGAATGGCCGCCAGCAGTTTGATCGGCTGGCTGAGCCGGGCCGGGTCCTCCCGATCGAAGATCTCCTCGACCAGCGCCTGGGCGTTCTGGTTCTTGATGGACCGGTTGACCGCCCGGTAGAAGAAGCCCTTGATGAAGCGATAGGTGTTCTCGATGGACGTCGGCTCGGGACTGGCCACAAAGATCCCCTTGCCGGCGGCCAGGAAGAAATCGAGCACGTTGTAGGAGGTCCCCGACCCCAGATCGAGCAGGACATAGGCCTGGTCCTGGTGGCGCAGGTGCCGCAGGATCTTCATCTTCTGGGCGTACTTCAAATTGGCGATGTCCATGGTGTCCCGGGCCCCGGAGATGAGGCTCAGGTTGGGCACCCCGGTCCGGAGCACGATGTCCTTGAGTCGGGTTTGTCGTCGGCTGACGAAATCGGACAGGGTGGCCGGAGGGAACTCGAGTCCCAGGAAGGTATGCAGATTGGCCGTGCCCAGGTCGGCGTCGACCAACAGCGCCGTGTTTTCCGCCCGGGCCAGGTGCATGGCCAACGAGGAGACCACCAGCGATTTGCCGGTGCCGCCTTTGCCGCCGCCGATGGCCCAGATTACGGACATGGTTTGGCCGTCCCTTGTTTACGAGGCGTCACGACGTCGATCTCGCGGTCGAACCCGGCCTGAAGCTGGTCGCCTCCCCACCCTCGAGCCGGCGAATAATCCAGTCATTCAAATGGATAACATGGCCTGGACTTGGATTCAAGAACAAACCTCATCCCCCCCCCCGGCGCTCATCTCGACGGCCCGCCCGGTGGGAAAATAATGCCCGTCCGGGCGAAAGGGCTGCCCGGCCGAAGGGGCCCGGCCAGATAACTCATTGAAAATACTGCCTTGCTCCGTCTGGATCAACTGGCACGAAACTTGACACAACCACCACCAGAACAGGGAGGACATGCATGACCAGATCAATGTGGATCACCGCCGCCCTCGCCGGAGTCGGCCTGGTGAGCGTCGTTTTCCTGGGCGGCCTCAAGAGCGCCCTGTTTCACCTGCCGTCCGCGGCCATCGTCCTGGGCGGCACCATCCTCGGCGCCCTGATCGCCTACTCCCGCCAGGATTTGTTGAACCTGCTGCGCAACCTGCGGCGGCTGTTCACCGTCCCCCGTCAGGACCCGAGGGACTTGATCGAGCTGTTCGTCCGCTTGGCCCGGGCCGAGAAGATCGGCGGTCCGCGGTCCCTGGAGCAAGAGGCCAGGAAGGCCGGGCTGTTCTTTTTGAACCTCGGGGTCGAGATGATCGACGACGGCCGGGGCCCCCATGAGATCCGGGCCACCCTGGAGCGGGCCATGGACACCTACCTCACCCGTCGAGAGGGACAACGGGCTGTCTTGAACACCATGTACCGTCTGGCCCCGGCCCTGGGCCTGGCCGGGACCATGATCGGTCTGATCCGGATGCTGTCCAGCCTGTCCGACCCGTCCCAGGTGGTGTCCGGTCTGGCCACGGCCCTGATCACCACCTTTTACGGCCTGATCCTGGCCAACCTGGTGGTCCTGCCCCTGTCACGCAAGATGCTCGAGCACATCCGCCATGAGGCCCTGGTATTGTCCCTCATCCTCGAAGGCGTCATGGCCCTGAAGGCCGGCGAGCACCCGACAATCATTCGCCGTCGTCTGCAAAACGGTTTCTTCCCCGATTCGGCGGAAGGCCTGCGGGCCGCCGCCGAACCGGTGG
>JAHJDS010000412.1 GCA_018812395.1 Pseudomonadota bacterium | reverse complement strand
TGAACAGGTAGTTGGCCATGAACTTGACGATCAGGGCCATGTTGACGTGGGCGGTGCCCTCGAGCTTGGGCAGGGCCCGGATGTCCCGGGTGGCCATCTCGAAGTAGGTGTCGGTCTCGAAGCCCTTGGCGGCGATGACGTCCCACAAAAGGTTGATGACCTCCTCGCCCTGCATGGTGACCTTCATCTTGACCATGGGGTTATAGAGCAGATAGCGCCGGTCCTGGGGCGAGGCCAGGCGCTGGTAGTCCGAGGCGCGCAGGGCGAAGAGCTTCATGGCCGTGAGCCGGGCGAAGGCGTCCACGAACAGGCGCCGGATGTGGGGGAAGTCGGTCACGAATTTATCGTAGAGGCGGCGGTTGGCGGCGTGGTTGAGGGCCTCGTAAAAGGCGTGGGTGCAGATGCCGATGGAGGCCCAGCCGAGGTTGTACTTGCCGACGTTGATGGTGTTGAGGGCGTGGTCCCAGGCCTCGCGTCCCACCGACAGGATGTCGGCCTCGGTGACGGGGTAGTCGTCAAGGGCCAGCTCGGCCACGTAGGACTGGACATTGACCACATTGCGGCGGCACTCGTATTTTTCGTGGCGGGGATCGGCCACGAAGAAGACATAGTTCTCGGTGCCGGCGATCCGGCCGAACATCGAGATCAGGGCGGCCTCGTTGCCGTTACCGATGTAGTACTTGCCGCCCCGGGCGCGGTATCGGCCCTCGCCGTCGGGATAAAGGGTCATGTCGGTGGAGTAGATGTCGGCGCCGTGCTCCTTTTCGGACAGGCCGAAGCCGAAGATGCCGCCCTGGTCGAGAAGGAGGGCGGTCCGTTTTTTGACCTCTTCGTTGGCGCTTTGCCAGATCGGCCCCAGGCCGAGGATGGTCACCTGCCAGCAGTACCAGTAGTGCAGGCCGTAGAAGGCGGTGATCTCGTTGAACTCGCAGTTGCGCCAGGTATCCCAGCGGCAGTCCGGCCCGCCGTAAGCCGGCGGGGTGAGCAGGGTGGCGAAGACCTTTTCGCGCCCCAGAAAGTCGATGAAGTCGGCGTACCAGACCCGCTCGTGGTCGTCGTGCTTGAGCCGGGCCTTGCCCTTTTGCTCGAAGAACTCGACGGTTTTCAGCATGATGTCGCGGGACTTGGCGTCGGGATAGACGCGGGACAGGTCCTTGGGGTTGAGCAGGAACATGACCAAACCTCCGGCCGGGCAGGCTGGGTGAACGATGGGCGCCGCTCTCGGCACCGGGACTGATTCGATGTGGCGGTCGTCGGATGGTAACCCCGGGCCGGGGTCAAGTCCAGGATTTTTGGGGCGGGTGGAGCGCGAAACGGTTATCGTGCCTATGCCGCCGTTCCTCTCCCACTTCGGCCAATCCAAAGTCGCGGGTCATTATATTCCCTGTGGTCGCGCCTCCCGCTCCACGACGTTACGCGGCCTGGTCGGCCAGGGCGACGCGCCCGCTACCCCGCCACTGACCCGGCGAAGCGGTCTGGATGCGCCGCGTAGCGGCGCATCCAAGGCCGTGCGCCAGCACCCCGGGGGTGCAGGGGGGCGGGCAGCCCCCCTGCATCTTAATCTTAACCCCCGGCCTCGGCCTCGTCATGTTTGCGGCCGGCGAACAGGCGGCGGACGTTGAAGACAATGGAGCTGAATATGCGCACGAAGACAATGGTCTTGTCGTTGGCCGCCTCCCGGATCATGTAGATCGTCAGCAGGCCGAAGACCACGTTGGGCAGCCAGACCCCGATCGCCGGCGGCAGGGCCCCGCTCTTGCCGAAGGCAAAGGCCGAACTCATGAACAAGTAATAGATGACGAAGATCATCAGGGCCATCACCACCCCGGACAGCTTGCCCTGGCTCCGGGTCTGCATCCCCAACGGCAGGCCCAGAAGGCCCATGATCAGACAGGCCAGGGGGATGGAAAAACGCTGGTTGAATTCGATCTCGACGTGGCGCCGCCGTTTATCGGGATTGGGCCGGCCCAGTTCCCGGAACAATTCGCCGATGACCATCTCCTTGGGATGCTTGGGGCCGTAACGGTTGCCGGCCAGAATATGGCCCATGTCCAGGACCATGTTGAAGGTCTTGAAGTGCACCGTGTTGACCTTGGACATGTCCGGGCTGACGGTCTGGATGATGCCGTCGTAGAGGATCAGGGTCAGCGACCGGCCGTCGGGATTGGACACCAGCCGGCCGGTCTTGGCCATGATGCTCTTCTTGGCCTGGGGGTCGCGCTCGTCGCGGATGAAGACATGCTGCAACGCGCCGCGGAGTTTCTCGCGATCGACGTGCATGATCATCCGGCTGAAGGAGTCGATTAACACCTTTTCCTTGATGGTCACCCGGGGCTTGGCCTGGACGATCTTGGCGCTGAGGTTCTCGAAGGCGTGCCACCCCAGGGGCTGGCCCCACATGGTCATCCCGGCGGTGAAGGCCGCCGCGAGCACGGTCAGCACCACGGCCGAGGGGAGCATCTGGTAGAGGCTGACGCCCGAGCTCTTCAGGGCGGTCAGCTCGTTGTCGCCG
>JAHJDS010000411.1 GCA_018812395.1 Pseudomonadota bacterium | reverse complement strand
GTCTGTCACTGCGGCATCAACATCGCCGGCGTGGTGGACGTGGCCGGCGTGGCCGAGTACGCCCGGACCCTGCCCGGGGTGGCCCACGCCGAGAACCTGATGTTCGCCTGTTCGACCGACAACCAGGACACGATCCAGCAGGCGGTCAAGGAGCACCACCTGAACCGGGTCATCGTCGCCTCCTGCTCGCCGCGGACCCACGAGCCCCTCTTCCAGGAGAACCTGCAGCAGGTCGGGCTCAATAAGTATCTGTTCGAGATGGCCAACATCCGCGACCAGTGCTCCTGGGTCCACGCCGACGACCCCGAGGCGGCCACGGCCAAGTCCAAGGACCTGGTCCGGATGAGCGTCAGCCGGGCCCAACTGCTCAAGCCCCTCGAGCAGTTCCCGGTGCCGGTCAAGCAGTCCGGCCTGGTCATCGGCGGCGGGGTGTCCGGCATGACCGCCGCCCTGTCCCTGGCCGAGCAAGGCTTCCCGGTGGCCCTGGTCGAGCGGGGCGAAAACCTGGGGGGTATGGCCAACCGTCTCGGCTACACCCTCGAGGGCTTCGACGTCCAAGCCCTGGTGAGCGATCTCAAGGCCAAGCTCGAGGCCCATGACAAGGTCCGGGTGTTCACCGACGCCGTGGTCAAGAAGATAAGCGGCGTGATCGGCAACTTCACTACCGACCTGCTGGTCGCCGGCCAGGCCCCGGCCCGGGTCGAGCACGGGGCGATCATCGTCGCCACCGGCGCCCGGGAGTACACCCCGACCGAGTACGCCTACCCGGACTCGGCGGACGTGGTCACCCAACTGGAGCTGCACGAAAAACTGGCGGCCGGCGACGCCGCGGGCACGGACCTGGTGGTCATGATCCAGTGCGTTGGCTGCCGGACCGAGGAGCACCCCTACTGCTCCCGGATCTGCTGCTCCCAGGCGGTGGGCAACGCCCTCAAGATTAAAGAACTGAATCCCGCGGCCGAGGTGGTGGTCCTGTACCGCGACGTCCGGACCTACGGCACCAAGGAGATCTATTACAAACGGGCCCGGGAGGCCGGGGTCAGGTTCATCCGCTTCGAGCCCGAGGCTGAGCCGAAGGTCAGCGTCGAGGGCGAAAAGATCAGGGTCGAGGTCCTGGATCAGGGCCTGCACCTGCCGCTGGTGTTCGAGTCGACCAAGGTCGTCTTGTCCGCGGCCGTTCGCCCCCAGGAGGACGCCCGGGCGGTGGCCTCCCAATTGAAGCTGCCCCTGGACGCCGACGGCTTCTTCATGGAGGCCCATCTCAAGCTGCGGCCCCTGGACTTCGCCTCGGCCGGTTACTTCCTGGCCGGCCTGGCCCACGGCCCCAAACCGATCGAGGAGTCCGTCGCCCAGGCCAAGGGCGCCGCCGCCCGGGCGGCGACGCTCCTGGCCAAGAAGGAGATGATGGTCGGCGGCGAGGTGGCGGTGGTGGACCGGCGCAATTGCGCCGTGTGCCTGACCTGCGTCCGGGCCTGTCCCTTTGGCGTGCCCCGGATCGAGGGCAGCGTGGCCAAGATCGACCCGGCCGGCTGCCGTGGCTGCGGGGTGTGCGCCGGGGCCTGCCCGGGCAAGGCCATCCAGGTGGCCCACCACACCGACGAGCAGATCATGCACAAAGCGGCCGCCCTGTTCGACGAGCCGACCCCGGGTGATGACTATGAGCCCCGGGTGATGGCCTTCATCTGCACCTACTGCACCTACACCGCGGCCGACATGGCCGGGTCGATGAGGCTCCAGTATCCGGCCAACGTCCGGGTGGTCAAACTGTTGTGCACCGGCCGGGTGGACACCAAGCATTTGCTGGCCGCCTTCGAGGCCGGGGCCGACACGGTCATGGTCTCCGGATGCGAACTGGGCGACTGCCACTTCCTGGACGGCAACTACCGGGCGGTGAAAAGGGTGGCCGAGACCAAGCGGATCCTCGAGGAGGCCGGGGTCGAGCCCGAGCGGATCGAGATGTTCCACGTCGGGGCCTCGGACGCCCCGGGGTGGGCCGACGCGGTCCGGGAGATGGTCCGGCGGGCCAAGGACCTTGGCCCCTCGCCGCTGCGGAAAAGGGAGGCCGGCGACGAGGCCGAGGCGGCCACGGCCTGAGCGCGGCCTGGACAATAGTCAAAAACAGCCGGTCCCCGTCACCCGTCATGGGGACCGGCTGTTTTTTGGGAATGGCCGTTTGTCGTCGGCCCTGGATCCTATCCTTGCCCTCTATTTACTTCTATTGCTTGAATGACAAATTATGGGGCTACCTCCGGCGCCTCTTCTGACGACTCTTGGCCAGGTTGTCCTTGATCGCCCGGTACACGTCGGCCTGGACCCGGGCCGAGAGGAGCCGCATCGCCCGGCTGACGGCGGCGACCATTGCCTCGGGGCCTTCGCCCTCGAGCGGCGCTATCTGGCGATAGGTCCGCTGCAGGACGAACCGGCGGGTGACGTCAATCACCAGGGGCCGGACCAGGCTGATCTGGATCTTGATTACCACCCCCCCGGGCCGGCCGTAGAGTTCGAGCAACACACCGCCCACCTCGAAGGGCGCCGGGTCGTCCGTCTCGTGGCGCAGCACGGCCCGGTAGAGGCCCGAGGCGGCGAAATCCCGGGTCAGGAAATCGGTGACCATGTCCGCCGGGGACACCTGCCACTGGGAATAGGTGGCCGTCACCCGGCGGTACGGCCCCGGCCGCCACAACAGCGACTGGCGCTGGACCGGGGCCGCGGCCTCGAACCGGCGGACCTTGATGACCACCGGTAATCGCGCGCCGCCCGGTGCCGGCGACTTGTAGGACACCAGGTAGCTGGTCACCATCACGGCCGGCTCGGACGGACAGCCCGCCGCCAGGGCGGCCAGCGCCAAACAGAATACGACCAGGGATCGTCTCATCGTGTGTTCCCCCGCGGAAAACGTTCCGGCGGCGGTTTGCCGAACAAAAGCTGGGACGGCTGGGTCTTGAGCTTGTGGATCAGTTGCTTGAGGTCGGCCGTGGCCCGGCTGAGGTTACCCGAGGACCGGCGGACCGCGTAGCGGATGGCGGCCAACTCGGCCCGCAGGTCGTCCACCAGCTTCTTGGCGCTGCCGACCAGCTGGCCCAGGGACTTGGCCTGCAAACGCACGACCCGATCGAGGCGTTTTACGGTCTTGGCCAACTGGATCTGCTTGAGTTGACCCTCCAAGGTGGCGGCAATGGCCCGGGCGCTGGTGGTGATGGCCACGATGTTGCGGCGGACCTTGGCCAGATCGGTCGGGTGGTCGGCCTGGCCGATCATGGACTCGAGGCGACGGGCCGATCGCTTCAGCGAGGCCACGGTCTTAGCGACGTCGGGGACGATCTTCTTCCAGGCCGGGCTCTCGAGGATCTTCTTAAAGGCGGTCAGATTTTCCCGGATCAGCTGGCCGATGGCGTTGAGCTGGAGATTGGCGATGTTGCGGGTAAACCACGGATTCTCCGGAGTGATCAGCCAGTCGGCGAAAACTTGCCGCGGGTCCCGGTCCGGCGACAGCCGGGCCGGCGTTCCGTCCGGAAAGACGGCCGCGGCCGGCGCATCGCCTTCCGCCCCGGACGTCCCCTTTTCGGGATCGAACTGAACGATCTCCTCCTTCCATTCCGCCGTCGCCTTGTATGCCACGCGAGAAAAGAGAGCTTCCAGGCCGCGACGGTGAACCTCCGGCCAGGAATCCAGCCGCGCCCCCATGAACGTCAGGGCCGCCGCTCCGGCGATCGCCGATGGCTGTCGTCCTTGAATAGCCCGATAGAAATTGACCGGCGGGACTCGG
>JAHJDS010000410.1 GCA_018812395.1 Pseudomonadota bacterium | reverse complement strand
CTTGTCCCACACGAGCCATGCACCGTCATTCCTGCTCGGTATGCGCTCTGCGTAGTAATCAGCACCGAACCAGAACTGTTCCTTCGTCTCGTCAAATGCCCGCATGAGCGGAGCGGGGTCAAAGTCAACGTCGTCTCCAATCACGGCGCGGTGCTTGTGTCCGCTCGTCTTGTTGCGTTTGCCAATAGACCCTATCGCTCCCGATATGCCGCTCCAATCAGTGTCGAGATTCATCCCATAAGGCGGGTCGGTCAATACCATGTCTGCCTTCTGCCCGTCCATCAGCCGCGCCACGTCCTCGGCCTTCGTCGAATCGCCGCACAACAGGCGATGGTCGCCGAGCGCGAAGCAGTCGCCGGCTCGGATCGACGTCCGGCGAACGGGGGGCGCGGCGTCGAGGTCAAGCCGCCCCGGCTCAAGCTGGGCCTCAACGTCTACCCCATGACCACATCCTGGGAGGACGTGTCCACCCAGACCAGGATGGACATCCTGCGCCGGGTCGGCCGCCGGGTTCGGGCGGGCGATCCGCGCGTCAAGCGGGAGGTGGTCATCCTGGCCGACTCGGTGTCGCGCCTGATGGTCGTCACCAGCGAGGGGCTTAAGAGAGCCGACCTCCGTCCCAGCGTGGGCCTGGCGGCGCGGTGCCTGGCCCAGAAGGGCCGGGAGCGGCAGGCCGGCTCCAAGAGCGTCTGCGGCCGGGCCGGACTCGAGTTCCTGACGCCGGCACTTCTCCACGAACTGGCCGACCGGGTGGTCCGGCGGACGCTGCGCCAGTTCGAGGCCGTCCCCATGGCCGCCGGCGAGATGCCCTGCGTCCTGGCCCCCGGCTCGTCGGGCATTCTGCTGCACGAGGCCATCGGCCACGGCCTCGAGGCCGACTTCAACCGTCGCCGGATCTCGACCTTCGCCGATCGGCTGGGCAAACGCATCGCCGACAAGCAGGTGACCATCGTCGACGACGGCACCATCCCCGGCTCCCGCGGCTCGATCGCCTTTGATGACGAGGGGGCCGACAGCCGCCGCACCGTGCTCGTGGACAAGGGGCGGCTGGTGTCCTACCTCCACGACCGCATCAGCGCCGCCCACTACCGGGTGGCGCCCACCGGCTCCGGGCGCCGCCAGAGCTTCGAGTACGCCCCCTTGCCGCGGATGCGGACGACCTTGATGGAGTCCGGCCCCCACGACCCGGCGGCAATCATCGCCTCGGTCAAGAAGGGACTCTACGCCGAGGAGTTCGCCAACGGCCAGGTGCGCATCGGCGCCGGTGACTTCACCTTCTACGTCAAGAGCGGCTATGCCATCGAGAACGGACGGAAAACCCATCCGGTCAAGGACGTCAACGTGATCGGCAACGGCCCCGAGGTGCTGTCCCGGATCACCATGGTCGGCAATGACCGGGCCATGTCCCGGTCGTGGTGGACCTGCGGCAAGGGAGGGCAGGGCGTGGCCGTGTCCCTGGGCATGCCCACCGCCTTGGTGTCGTCGATCAACGTCGGAGGCTCTCGTGGCTGAATCGATCCCGGACAACTTGAAGCGCACCGCCGAACTGGTCCTCAAGACGGCCAAGGGAGCCGGGGCCGATCAGGCCTCGGCCCGGGTGGCCCGCACCCGGGAGATGGAGGTCTCCTTCCGGGGCGGCGATTTGGAAAAGGCCCGGGGCTCGACCCGGCGTCAGGTGTCGGTCCGGCTGTTCGTGGCCGGCCGGTACGGCGGCTTTTCGACCAGTGATCTCCGGCCCGGGGCCCTGGGTGATTTTGTTAAGCGGGGCGTCGAGCTGGTCCGGGCCCTGGAGCCCGACCCCCATCGGGGCCTGCCCGATCCGAAACGTTACGCCTCAGGCAAACCGCCCGATCTGGGCCTGTACGATCCGAGGCTCGCCCGGGCCAGGGGTGAGCGGTTCATCGCCCGGGCGGCCGGACTCGACCGGCTGATAAAAAAAGTGAGCAGCGCCGGCAAGGCAGGGGTGATCAGCACCTCGGGCTACGCCGGCTTCGAGGTCTCGGCCGTTCTCCTGGCGGACACCAACGGCTTTGCCGGCCTGGTCGAGCAGACGACCGGTTACGTCGGCTGCGGCGTGGTCCTCTTGGACCCGACCCAGGAGGGCAAGCGCCGCCGGGACGGCTGGACCGAGATCGGCCCCAGTCTGAAGCGACTGGGCGACAAACGGCGTGACGAACGAACGGCCCGTCTGGCCTACACCCGGGCCGTCCGGCAGATCGGGGCCAAGCCGGGACCGACCGGGCGGGCGTCGGTGGTCGTCGAGAACCAGGCCGCCGGCAAGCTGGTCCGGTCGCTGGTCCAGATTCTGAGCGGCCCGGCCCTCAGGCGTCGGACCAGCTTCCTGCTCGGCAAAAAGGGCCGACCCGTGGCCGCCAAGATCCTGACCCTGAAAGACGAGCCGTGGCTGAGCGGCGGCCTCGGTTCACGCCGGTTCGACGCCGAGGGCGTGGCCGTGAGGCCGATGCCCCTGATCGAGGCCGGGGTCCTCAAAAACTATTACCTCGACACCTACAACGCCCGGGTCCTGAAAATGAAGCCGACCACGGGCCGGCCGACCAACCTGGTCCTGACGCCCAGCGTCAAGGCGGGCTTCCGGGCGCTGTGGCCGAAAGTCAAGCGCGGCCTGGCCGTGACCGATTTTCTGGGCGGCAACTTCAACGCCACCACCGGCGATTTCTCCTACGGCGTCTCAGGGCTGTGGATCGAGGGCGGCGAGGCCGTCTATCCGGTCGAGGGCATGAACCTGTCGGGCAACTACCTGGACCTCTGGAAATCGCTTCTGGCGGTGGGCAACGACCCCTATCCCTTTTCGCGTTTTCTTACGCCGAGCCTGGTCTTCGGGTCGGTCCAGTTCAGCGGCGCCGGCCGCTCGCCCGGGCCGGCGCCCCTGATGAGGACCATGTAGGTCCGGGGGAACATCTTGCCCCAGCGGACGGGATGATTTAATTGGCCGCAAACGGGCCGCCGCGGCGAAAACGGCCCGACTTCTATTGAGCGAGACCGAGCCGGGACGAATCATGGGCGACAACCCCAAAGAGACCTTGGGCTTTTGGGCCGTGGTGGCCATCGGCGTGGGCGGGATGGTCGGCGGCGGGATATTCGCCGTCCTGGGCCTGGCCGTGGTCCTGGCCGGTGGGGGCACGCCCGTGGCCTTTGCCATCGCCGGGGTGGTCGCGGCCCTGACCTCGTACTCCTACGCCAAATTGTCGGTCACCTTCCCCAGCCAGGGCGGCACGGTCACCTTCCTTAATCAGGCCTTCGGGCCCGGGTGGGTGACCGGGAGCCTGAACATACTGCTGTGGGCAAGCTACGTGGTGACTCTGTCCCTGTACGCCTACGCCTGCGGCAGCTACGGGGCGACGTTCTTTCCCGAGGCCTGGCGGCCGGTGATGAAGCACGTCATCCTGAGCGGGGGGATCGTCGTCTTCACCGTGGTAAACTGCCTGGGGGCCACGGCCGTCGGCCGGTCCGAGACGTTGATCGTGGTCGTCAAGATGTGCATCCTGGCCTTTGTGGCCATATTCGGTCTGTGGACCATCAACTGGAGCGGCCTGGCCCCGTCCACCTGGGAAAATCCGATCTCCCTGACCGCCGGCGGCATGATCATCTTCGTGGCCTACGAGGGCTTCGAACTCATCGCCAACACGGCCCACAACACCAGGGACCCGGCCCGGACCCTGCCCCGGGCCTATTACACCTCGGTCGGCGCGGTGGTGATTCTGTACATCGTCATCGCCATGGTCGTGGTCGGCAACCTGCCCCTGGACCGGATCGCCGCCGCCAAGGACTACGCCTTGGCCGCGGCGGCCCAGCCCTTCCTGGGCCGCTTCGGGTTCCTGCTCGTGGCCGTGGCCGCCCTGTTGGCCACCCTGTCGGCCATCAACGCCACCCTGTTCGGCTCGGCCCGGATCAGTTACATCATCGCCCGGGACGGGGAACTGCCGCGGGAACTGGAAAAGAAGATCCACGGTCGGCCCCTCGAGGGCCTGGTGCTGACCGGCCTGCTCGGCCTGTTGATGGCCAATTTCCTGGACCTGTCCAGCATCTCGACCATGGGCAGCGCCGGGTTTTTGCTCATTTTCGCCGCGGTGAACCTGGCCAACGTGGTCCTGGGCCGCCGGACGGGAAGCCGGCGGTGGCTGTCCGGGCTGGGCGCCCTGGTCTGCGTCCTGGCCCTGGCGGCCCTGATCTGGAAGACGATCGACACCGCGCCCCAGCGGATCTGGATCCTGGTGGGCCTGGTCGGCGGTTCGACGGCCCTCGAGCTGGTCTACCGGGCCCTCACCGGCCGGCACATCAGGCTGACGTCGACCCAGTCCCCCGGCCCGGCGGCTCCTGGTGTGGCGTCACCTAAATAGCAGGACGCTCGACAAGAGCAGTTCTTGCCGGTTCGGCCCACCCCAGGCCCGGTTATATGGATGAATTGTCTGCGCCGAACCGCCAAGAACGTAGAATGACCACCGTCACCTGAATTAGGGGACGAAAAACTAGATGACCCGCATCCGCTGCCATTTCCCGCCCCTGAACCGGAGCCAGAAGACGAGCCCCAACAGCCCGACGTAAAGGGTGATGAAGACCCAGGCCCCGTACAGCTTGAGACCGAAGTATTCGATGCCGACCAGGACCGGGATGACCATCACGCTCAGGGAGGTGATTAACATCGTCCACATCACGAACCGGGTATCGCCGGCGCCCTTGATCGCCCCGGAGAAGACCACGGCCGCCGCGTCGAGCACGGTGTAGATGGCGGCGAAACGGAGCAGGATTACGCCGGTGTCCGAGATCGGCCGGAACTGCGACGGACTCAGCCCGTGCGTCCGGAACAAATCGAGCAGCACGCCCGGGATCAGGACGAAGCTCAGGGCGACCAGGGTCATGTACAGCAAGGTGATGTGCAGGGTGCTGATCGTCGCCTGGACGCCGTCCTCGGGGCGACGGCGGCCGATGGCCTGCCCGACCAGGGTGGACAGGCCGATGGAGAAGCCGATCATCGGCAAAAAGGCCAGCATGTCGATGGCGAAGACGATGTTGCTGGCCGCCAGTTCGTCCCGGCCCAAGCGTCCGATCATGATGATGAAGAAGGTGAAGGCGAACATGTCCAGGAAAAACTGGACGCCGTTGGGCAGGCCGAACCGCATCAGCCGACGGAATAGGTTGCGGTCGAACCGCCAGGACCGCCTGACGGCGAAGGCGCGGTCGTTCTCTTGGGTGAAGATCAGCCCGGCGAACAGGGCGATGACCACGGCCCAGGCCACGACCGTGGCCAGGGCGGCCCCGGCGATGCCCAGGCGGGGAAAGAACCAGACGCCGTTGATCAAGACGTAGTCCAGGGGGATGTTGACGGCCGCGCCCAGGAGGTTGACGACCATCACCGGCCGGGTCAGCCCGCGCCCCGAATAGAAGCAGCCCAGGGTCGGCCCCAGGACGCCCAGGCCAGCGCCCAGGGCCAGGATCCGGAAGTAGGTCACCTCCAATCCAACCACCTTGTCCGGGTGACCCACGGCGCCGAACAGCGGCGGGGCGATGAAAAACAAGGCCGCCAGACAGAGTCCGGACAGGAGGCACCAGTATATCCCCTGCCATAAGGCGGCCCCGGCCCGCTCCGGGGACCCGGCCCCGACGTACTGGGCGATGAAGACGTTGACGTAGGTCCCGACGCCCATGAAGAAGGACATGAACAGGAAGTTGGTCACCCCGGCCGGGGTGGCCGCGGCGATGGCGTCCAGCGAGTAATTGGCCAGGAACATCCGGTCGGTGAAGAGCATGACCGTGGTCGAGGCCATGCTGATCACCAGCGGCAGGCTGACGGCCAGGACGTCCCGGTAGCCGTTTGGTCGGGACCAGCGCTGGAACACCTTGACCTCGTGGGATTGAGGGCCGCGGCCCCAAGGGCGAGAGTTGTCACCGGCGGCGAGAGAGTCGGACCAACATAGTCGAGGGCCTGCCCCGTGTCAAGCCTGGGCCCCGACCGGGTCCGGATCGATCAGGGGGCTTGCCCTTAAAACCTGACGACCGCGCCGGGCTACTCGATGGCCAGGTCGTATTTGATGGTGAACCGGCCGAGAATGTCTCTCACCCTGGCCCGGATCTCGTCGGGCGACGCGCCGGCGGCCGGCTCGAGTGTCACCCGGGCCAGCGTGCCGTGGAGCTTGTCCTCGACGACCTCGACCCGGACCGCTTCGACCAGGTCGCCCAGGGCGGCCAGCTCGGCCTGGTACGTCCGGCGGACCGCGTCCCACCGGAGCTTGGGCTTGAAGATCTTGCCGACCGGGGTCAGGGGCACGGCGTCGACGATGATCACCTCCTTGGGCACGGCCGCCCGTTCGCCGATGTTTTGTTGGAGGTGTTCGAGGATGGCCTCGGCGGTCAGATCGGCCCCCTCCTGGAGCTGGACGTAGGCCACCGGGACCTCGCCGGCGTAGGCGTCGGGCCGGCCCACGGCCGCGGCCACCTGGACGCCGTCGAGTTGGTAGAGCGGCTCCTCGATGCCGGCCGGATCGATGTTGTGGCCGCCGCGGATGATCAACTCCTTCTGGCGGCCGGTCAGCCAGAAGTAGCCGTCGGGGTCCCGGCGGCCCATGTCGCCGGTGTTGAACCAGCCGTCGGCCGGCCAGATGTCCCGGTTGTGGGCCGGGTCGACGTAGCCTGAAAAAACGTTCGGCCCCTTGATGGCCACGACGCCGATCTCGTCAATGTCGGCCTCCTGATCAAGGCCGGGGCGAAAGACCTTCATCCGCTGGTAGGGAATTCTGAGCCCGATGGAGCCGATCTTGCGCTCGCCGAACAGGGGGTTGCCCGACGAGACGCAGGTCCCCTCGGTCAGGCCGTAGCCCTCCATGAGCTTCAGGCCGGAGTGGGCCTCGAAGCGCTGGAACAGCTCGACCGAGAGCGGCGCCGCCCCGCAGATGGCGAACCGGAGCGAGGAGACGTCCGCCCCGCCCACCGGGACGTCGAGGAGCATGGACAGGACCGTGGGCACGGCCGAGAAGGTCACCGCCCGGTAATGTTCGACGATCTTGAAGAAATTTCGCATTATCCCGGGGTCGCGGTAGCCCATGGGCCCCAGAATGACCACGTGGCCGCCAAAGGAAAACGGCACCGAGCCGGTGATCGTGGCCGCGTTGACGTGAAACAGCGGCAACCCGCTGAGCATGGCCTCGCCGGGGTTCACGTCCAGCAGCGCCCCGGCCATGAAGGCGTTGGCCACTTCGTTTAGGTGAGTGTGCGGGGCCAGCTTGGGCGTGCCGGTGGTGCCGCCGGTGTGAAAGAGGGAGGCCCGGTCGTCGGGCGCGATCCGCCGGCTAGTGTCGAGCCGGTCGGCCCGGTAGCGGTCGATGACCTCCTCG
>JAHJDS010000409.1 GCA_018812395.1 Pseudomonadota bacterium | reverse complement strand
GATGATGTGGCCCCCGTGGTTCCGGACGATGCCGTAGACCGTGGCCAGGCCCAGGCCCGTGCCCCGGCCAATGCCCTTGGTGGTGAAAAACGGCTCGAAGATGTGGTGGACGGTCTCCTCGTCCATGCCGTGACCGGTGTCCGACACCTCCAGCACCACGTACCCCCCGGCCTCGATCTCGGCATGGGGCCGGGCCGGGCCGTCGGTTATCGTCAGGTTCCGGGTCGTAAACGTCAGTTGGCCCCCATCGGGCATGGCGTCCCGGGCGTTGCCGCCCAGGTTGAGGATGATCTGTTCCAGCTGGGACGGATCGGCGTTGACCGGGCCCAGATCGCCGGCGTTGTCGACCTCGATCCGGATCATCCGGGGAATGGTCCGCTCCAGCAGTTTACAAGCCTCGACCACCACCTGCCCCAGGTCCACCGGCTCGGGCTTGCTCTCCATCTTCCGGCTGACGGTCAGCAACTGGTTGATCAATCCCCCGGCCCGCTGAATGGCCTGATCGATGGCGAACAGGTACTCGTGGTCCGGATCGTCGGCCTCCTTTTTCAAGAGCAGCAGTTGGACGTACCCGGAGATGGCCTGGAGGGCGTTGTTGAAGTCGTGGGCCACGCCGCCGGCCAGGGTGCCCACGGCCTCCATCTTGCGGGCGTGCTGGAACTGGGCCTCCATCCGTTTCCGCTCGGTGACGTCCTGGAGGGTGACGACGCTGCCCGCGGGGACGCCGTTACGATCCCGCCAGACCGCCACGTTCACCATGACGTCCAGCAGACGCCCATCCTTGGTGAGGCGGTGGGTCTCGAAGCCGTAGAAGCTCTCGCCGCGCTTCATCCGCTCGATGGCTCGTTGTGTGTCGGGCCAATCCTCCTCGGGGACAAAGTCGATCGACCGACCGACCAGTTCCTCGAGGGTCCACCCGAACACCCGGGTGAAGGCCTGGTTGACGTAGATGACCCGGCCCGCTTGGTCGTACTGGACCACCGGGTCCGGGGAGGATTCCAGGATGGAAAGGTATTTTTCCTGGCTTTCCTGGAGGGCCGCCTCGGCCTGCTTGCGCTCGGTGATGTCCACCAGCGACGAGACTGTTCGGCTCGTACCCGGAATCAGGGTCTCGGTGTTGACGACGTGACGGCGATTACCGAGGCGATCGACGAAAACGAACTCGAACTGGCTGGGGGCCGGTTCGCCCCGTAGACGTCGTTCGCGGTAATCCCGCAACCGCGGCAGGTCTTTAGGGGCGACGAACGCCGTCCAGCCCTTGTGACCCTCTATTTCGTCCCGCGGAAAGCCGCTCAGTTCCTCGAATCGGCCGTTGACCATGGCCAGGACGCCGTCTTCGGCGGTGACCGACACGGCCGTGCCCGTGTTTTCGAGGACGGTGCGGTATCGCTCCTCGCTCTCCCGGAGGGAGTCTTCCGCCCGCTTGCGTTCGGTGATGTCGATGATGAATCCCCGCAACCCCACCGGCCGGCCGTCGCGGAAAATGGCCGTTGACCGAAACAGGGCCGGAAAGACGCGTCCGTCCTTGGTCAGGGCCGAATATTCGCTCAGACCGATATCTTCTCCGGCCAGGATCCTCTGGGACATTTCCCGGGCTTGGGGTCTTTCTTGGGGAACGAGCATCTCATAGGCGTCCAGCCCCCTCTCCAGGTCCTGAGGCGTGTAACCGAATTGGTCGAATGCCGTTCGATTGGCAAACGTCAGACGCCCGGCAGAGTCCATCTCGAAGATCGATTCCGGCAACAGTTCGGCCAGGTCTCTAAATCGTGCCTCGCTTTCCTGGAGGGCCGTCTCGGCCCGTTTGCGCTCGGTGATGTCGGTTAGCGTACCAATGAATAAAGTAACCTCTCCTTCGGGGTTACGTACCGGAGCTATCTCTCCCAGAGTCCAAACGACCCGGCCGTCAGCGTGAACCCAACGGTACTCCTCGTGGAACGGCTCTCCATGCTTGACCGCTTTGGCCCACTGACCGGTGACACGCTCACGGTCGTCAGGGTGGATGGCCAGCATCCAATCAAAGTTGAGAGCTTCATCCGACGGCATACCGATCAGTTTGGCGCAGCGCTCATTGATGAAAACGGCGTTCCCTTGCGTATCGTCGAGGAACATCCCCACCGGCGAGGATTCGGTCAGGGTTCGGAATTTTTCCTCGCTCTCCCTCAGCGCCGCCTCGGCCCGCTTGCGCTCGCCGATGTCGCGGACGATGGTCAAGTTGGCGGGCTGACCCTGGTAATTGAACACCCCGGCGTTGAATTCCACGTCGATCACCCGGCCGTCCTTGCGGACCAGCCTGGTCTCGTAGATGGCCGGCACGTCCTCGCCGGCCATCCGGCGATGGTACCGGTCCACGACCTTGTCTATTTCTTGGTGATCGAGGAGAATGGTGAATGGTTGCCCGACCAATTCTTCGGACTCATAGCCGGTCAACCGGGCATAAGCCGGGTTGACGTACTCCACCAACTGCTGATGGATAATCACGATGCCGTCCTGGGCGCGTTCGACCAGCTCCCGGAATTTTTCCTCGCTATCCCTCAGCGCCACCTCGGCCCGCTTACGCTGGGTGATGTCGGTGCACACGCCAATCCATTTGTGGGGGCGTCCCGTTTGATCCAACAGGGGCGCGGCATGGTCCGTCCAGTATCGCCAGGAGCCATCCTTGCGCTGGATCCGGTAGTCATAGGCGATCGGTTCGGTGGATTGGCGGTGGTGCTCCACGGCGCCGGCCAGCCGGGCCATGTCATCGGGGTGTATTCGTCCCACCCAGGCCTCGATGGTCCGGGGAAATTCCCCGGGGTCGAACCCCAAGGCCCCGTCGATATCCCCGAACCACAACAGGGTGTCGTCATTTAGGTCCCATTCATAGATCAGATCGCTGGCCACCCGGGCCGCCAGCCGGAAACGATCCTCCGCTTGTTTTCGCTCGGTGACGTCAACCGATGACGACATCAGGGCGACCGGACGGCCGGCCTCGTCGCGGACCACGGCCGCCGACACCTGGACGTCGAACAGGGCGCCGTCCCTTTTCCTGGCCTTGATCTCACCGGACCACATCCCTTCATTGTTCAGGGTGGCCGTCAATTCCTCGAGCCTGTCCTCGAACATCCAGAAATCCCAATAAGGGCGGCCGTAGATCTCGCTGGTGTCGTCAAATCCCCATATTCTGAGGAAAGCGGGATTGACGTAATTCATCTTGCCGTCCAAATCGGCCGTGGCCGTAACGCTCGAGGCGGATTCGATGATATTTTTGAGTGGCAGCAGTTCCCTTTCGACCCTCTTGAGGTGGGTGATGTCCGTCCAGGAACCGACCATTTCCAGAGGCGTTCCGGCTTCGTCGCGCACCAGGACCACTTCATCGTGCATCCACCGATAGCTGCCGTCCTGGTGTTGGAAGCGATATTCGTGGACTTGTCTGCCCTTTTCGAGGATGGAGGGCAACTCGGCCAAGACGCGGGCCGCGTCGTCGGGGTGAATGTGCTCGGCCCAGAAACCGGAGTCGGCCAGAAACTCCTCCGGGTCGTAGCCGAGTTTGGCCTTGACGTCGGGGCTGATGAAGGTCACCCCAAAATCACCTGAGGCCCGGCAAGTATACATCACCGTCGGCGCGATGGAAATCAGGTGCTCCAAACGTACCTTGGCCGGGCTGGCCGCCTCCTCGGTGCGCCTCAGTTCGGCCTCCGAGGTCTCCAGTTCGGACACCCGGCGGCGTAGCCGGGTCAGTTCCTCGAGGAGTTGTTTCTTAGTCATTGACCGGTCATTCATGCCCAACACACCGCCATCGCCGCCGAACGCGTCGGCCCCCACCGGGCAGGCCAAACGATCCTCGAACTAAGCCGCCTCTTGACGCGTGAATTTTACCACCTTTTGTGAAAAGCCACAACCCAACCCGCGGTGGGACCGCCTTTTCCACCGCCCCACGTGTCGGCGTCCGATCGGGCCTACCGGCCCGGTAAGGATTGAAGGTCGGACGCCGACGGACCCGGGTCACCTCCCGGACGCGCCCGGGTAAAATGGGGTATACTGAAATCAACCCCTGGCCAATCGGGATCGAGGAATGTGTGGACGACTGGCCCAGACCATGGACGCCGTCGAGCTGGCCGAGAGGTTCGAGGTGGCCCCGCCCGACTTCGAACTCCAGGCCCGCTACAATTTGGCCCCGGGGCAGACGGCCGCGGTGGTGAAGGCCGACCCGGAGCGCCGCCTGACCTTGATGCGCTGGGGACTGGTTCCCGCCTGGGCCAAGGAGGAAAAAATCGGTTACAAAATGATAAACGCCAGGGCCGAGACAGTCAGCCAGAAAAGCAGCTTCAAGGGGCCGCTGCGCCGGAGCCGGTGCCTGATCCCGGCCAGCGGCTTTTACGAATGGCAAAAAATGGGCCGGACCAGGCAGCCCTGGCGGTTTTTTAAGAAAGACGAACGCCCGTTCGGGCTGGCCGGGTTGTGGGACACCTGGCGCTCACCCACGGGCGAGCGCCTAGAGACGTTCACCATCATCACCACCACGGCCAACGAGCTGGTCGGACGGATTCACGACCGGATGCCGGTCATCCTGAGGCCCGAGGCCGAGGCCACCTGGCTCGACCCGGCCCAGGGCGATCCGGCCCGTCTCCTGCCGCTGCTCAGGCCCCTGGCGACCGAGGAAATGGACGCCTACCGGGTGTCGATCCTGGTCAACTCGCCGGCCAATGATTCCCCAGAGGTCATCGCCCCCCTGGAGGACTAGCCCGGAGACCATTCGACCGGGCGGGTGACGGCCGGAGGGGAACGCCCCGGGCCGGTTTTTTTTATCCGGAGGCGGCGGGCGAGGTGGACGGGGCGTGCCGGGGTGGGGTACAAATATAGTCGGTAGCCGAGTCCAGACTTGACTGAGGGGTGATCAACGGCCAGGGGAGGTCGATCATGGCGGCCGAGAAAAAAGGCGATTCAGGAACCACCGGGAAAAAGAGATCGAAGCTCAAAATCTTTCTGATCACCGCCGTGGTGGTCATCGTCGCCGTGGTCGTGGCCACTTATCTGTTGCGGGCGCCGATCATCCGCTGGGCGGCGAATAAATACCTGCCCCTGGTCGAGGCCCAGAGCGGCGTCGGCTTCAAGTTTTCCCGGCTCGAGGTCTCGACCTGGGGTCGGGTGACGCTTCACGACTGCCGGATGACGCTCAACAAACGGCTGTTCCTGAAGGTCAAGAGGGCCAGCTTCCGGCCGCGCATCGGGCCGCTGTTTTCCCAGCGCATCGTCATCAAGGGCCTGGTCCTGAACGAGCCCCAGGTCTTTCTGGACGCCTTGCCGCCGCCGACTAAACCCGCGGTCAAACCGCCGCCCGTCACCAAGGCGCCGCCCGAGAAACCCTGGCGGCTGGAGGTCTATGGCCTCAAGGTGACGGACGGCGCCCTGACCTGGAGCCGATTGCCCATCAAGACGCCCTGGACCTCGGCCAAAAAGGTGAACCTCGAGGGCGACCTCGTCTGGGTCTTCACCCCGGACCGACCGGACATCATGTTCCAGGCGGCCAAGATGTCGCTGACGCTCGACCCCGGGGGGCTGGTCATCACCAGCCTGACCGGTCGGGTCAGGCTCGACGGAACCGGGATCAAGCTGAACCGGTTCCAGGTCCGGACGGCCCACTCGTCCCTTCGGGTCACCGGTTCGATCCAGGACTGGGACATGATGAACACCGACCTGGTGGTGGGGCCGGTCAAGGTGGGTCCGGCCGATCTGTTGCGTTTCGGGATCAAACTGCCGGACCGGTTCGCCAAGGACCCCATCAACCTGAACCTCTCGGCCAAGGGACCGCGCTCGAAGCTCGAGTTCAAGCTGAGTGCCCGGCAGAAGGACATCGAACTGACCGCCAAAGGAACGGGCAATTTCGGCCAAATGATGAAACCCCAGGTGCGGCTCGCGGCCGTGGTCAAGGGCTTCCCCTGGGCGTGGGTCCTGCACCGGCTGGCCCCCAAAAAGGTTCCGGCCAACGCCGCCGGGCCCAGGCCCGCGCGTGACCTGAAGATCGCCCTCACCAGCGCCGCCGATCTGACGGACTTCAAAAATCCGGGGTACAAGGCCCGGGTGACGATCGACAACGTGCCCCTCCGGTGGATCGTGGCCCGGATGGGGCCGCCCGAGGCCCTCCAGGCCGTACCCGCGCCCTCCTGGACCTTTATCCGGATCGAGGTCGAGGGCCGCGGGCTTAAGCCGCCGTCCATGACGGTCAAGGGCAGCCTCAGCGTCGGCCGAAGCCTGCTCAAGGCCCGGGGGGATCTGGTCAAACGCCTGATCACCATTCGCCGGGCCACGTTCAACCTGGGGTGGGGTAACTTTTTCGTCAACAACGGCCGGATCATCGACTTCAACCGGCTGAGCCTGGTCGTCAACGGCCGGGTGACCCGGGCCCCTCCGCTCAAGGATTTCCGGCAGGTGGCCGCGGTGATGAAACAACTGGACCGCCTGGGCACCCCCGGGGTGTCCGTGCCGGTGACGGTGTTCGTCGGCGGGACGATCGATAAGCCCAAGGTCCTCAAGACCCAGGTCAAGCTGCCGCGGGTGAGGCCGGGCGGGGCGATCGAGGGTCTCATCAAACGGCTGCCCCGGCTGCCCGGTTTCTGATGATCCAAAATAGAGTGGCCACCGGGACGGTCCCATAAAACGGGATCGACCGGCGGCCTTTAAAAAAAGGCGCGAGCGGGGCCGCGGACCCG
>JAHJDS010000408.1 GCA_018812395.1 Pseudomonadota bacterium | reverse complement strand
GATGATGTGGCCCCCGTGGTTCCGGACGATGCCGTAGACCGTGGCCAGGCCCAGGCCCGTGCCCCGGCCAATGCCCTTGGTGGTGAAAAACGGCTCGAAGATGTGGTGGACGGTCTCCTCGTCCATGCCGTGACCGGTGTCGGACACCTCCAGCACCACGTACTCCCCGGCCTCGATCTCGGCATGGGGCCGGGCCGGGCCGTCGGTTATCGTCAGGTTCCGGGTCGTAAACGTCAGTTGACCCCCATCGGGCATGGCGTCCCGGGCGTTGCCGCCCAGGTTGAGGATGATCTGCTCCAGCTGCGTCGGATCGGCGTTGACCGGGCCCAAATCGCCGGCGTTGTCGACCTCGATCCGGATCATCCGGGGAATGGTCCGCTCCAGCAGCTTGCTGACCTCGGCCACCACCTGCCCCAGGTCCACCGGCTCGGGCTTGCTCTCCATCTTCCGGCTGACGGTCAATAACTGGTTGATCAGCCCGGTGGCCCGGCGGATGGCCTGATCGATGGCGAACAGGTACTCGTGGTCCGGATCGTCGGCCCCCTTTTTCAAGAGCAGCAGTTGGACGTACCCGGAAATGGCCTGGAGGGTGTTGTTGAAGTCGTGGGCCACGCCGCCGGCCAGGGTGCCCACGGCCTCCATCTTGCGGGCGTGCTGGAGCTGGGCCTCCATCCGCTTTTGCTCGGTGATGTCCCTCAGGGTGATGACGCTGCCCGCCGGGGTGCCGTCGCGATCCCGCCACACGGCGGCGCTCATGCTGATGTCCAGGAGCCGTCCCGCCTTGGTGTGCCGGCGGGTCTCGAAGCCGTAGAAGCTCTCGCCCCGTTTGATCTGCTCGAACCTTTGCCGATTCTCGGACCGGGCCTCACTCGGCACGAATTCGATCTGGTGGCCGGCCAACTCCTCGAGGGTCCACCCGAACACCCGGGTGAAGGCCGGATTGACGTAGATGACCCGGCCCTCCATGTCGTACTGGACCACCGGGTCCGGGGAGGATTCCAGGATGGAATGGTATTTTTCCTGGCTCTCCTTGAGGGCCGCCTCGGCCTCTTTGCGCGGAGTGATGTCACGGGTGACGCCGATCAACTCCTTGACTCGCCCGTCCGCCCCTCGAACGAAGGTCGTGGTCACCTCGACCCAGACCGTGGTGCCGTCCCGGCGGTACTCCTCCAGCTCCAGGGTCGGCGACCGGTTCGGGGACCGGGCCCTCGAGTCCTCGGCCATTTCCCGGCCGATGACCTTCATCGTCAGGTCCAGGGAGGCCGGCGTCAGGATGTCCTCCAGGGACAGGGCTTCCGCCTCCTCGACCGTGTAGCCCAAGATGCGCTCCACGGAGGGACTGACGTAGGTGAATCGCGGATCGGGCAGGCTCAGGACCCAGATATTGTCATGGACGTTGTCGGCCAGGAGGCGATATGTTTCCTCGCTCCGCCGCAGGGCGGTCTCCGTATTTTTACGGACTTCGACCTCCCGGTTGAGCTGGATATTGGTCTTGACCAACTCCCTCCGTTCCTGGTCAAGTTTTTCGCTGGTTTCCATCTCCTTGAGGATGGTGGCGTCCAGCTTCCGAACCAGAAGGGCCACGGCGATGGCCGCCACCGCGTTCATGAACAGGAAGTTGGCCCCATTGGCCACGTCCAAGGCCAAGGACAGGCCCGCCACCGATGAGGCCCCGAATCGGCCGGTGGTGGTCAGCAGCCAGACCAGGGCCAGGGTCAGGCCGTTGAGGGTCAGGGCCGCCAGGGCCGCTCGAACTCCCAAGAGGGCCCCGGCCAGGACGGCGAAGGCGAACAGCCAGGCCAGACCACCGATCACCGGACCGAGGTAACAGATGATCGACAGGCCCAAGCCGTACATCATCAAGGTGCTGACCGCCGCCCGGAACCCGTATTTCAGCCGGCGCACGAGCAGCATGATGAAGCAGCTCAGGAACATGGTCACATCCAGGATCAGCAAGCCCCAAAGGCGCTCCTGGACGATCAGGAACAAGGAGGAGACGATGGCCGGCAATCCCAAAGACAGACCGGCCACCAGCAGGATCTTGAGGGTCCGTTCCCGCCAGTAAAGAGACCCGGTCCCGCCCGGGGCGACGGCCGAGGTGACAATGTCTTTGACCCAGTTTGTCATTTTATGAAATTATTCCAAAACCGTCTCGGCCTGGACAATGATGGGACCCGGTCACCCGAGGGCGTCCGGATGGTCTGGGTCGCCAGGGGGACGATTGAAATGGCCTCTGGAACTCGGTGTCCATCGCTACCAAGTCAGGTCAGGAGTCTACCCCCTTATGGGGTGTTGTAGCTAATATACCACTACTAAATATGGTATGTCCAGCCCACAATTGACCGATGGCTCGACCGAGGTCCGGTCCGGCGTTTGACCGGGAGGAATTCTACCAGGGTCCACCTTAAAACGCCATCTTTTTGGGCCCCGGCCGACACACCGATCCGAACAAAAAATATTTTTTCGCCTGGCCCGAGCGGAGAGGCCTCGCCGGTTCCCGGCCCGGGCTAGATGGGTTCCGGCACGCGTCAAGGCCCGGCGCGGTGGATGACCCGACCGCGGCAGACGGTCAGCAAGGCCCTGGCCCGTCGGATCTGCTTCGGTTTGGCGGCCAGGAGGTCCGTGTCCCAGACCACCAGGTCGGCCAGCTTGCCCTTCTCCAGGGAGCCTTTGTCTCGCTCTTCGCCGGCCAGGGACGCCCCGCCCATGGTCTGGACCCGGAGGGCCTCCTTGATCGACAGGGTCTGGTTGCCGCCGAAGCGGTGGCCACTCTTGTTGACCCGGGCCACGGCCTCGAACAGGGCCACCTGGGGCCGGTACTCGGAGTGGGCCGGCGGGTCGGCGCCAAAGGCCAGGGGGATGCCCCGCTCGAGGAAGGAGCGCGAGGGCATGATCGGCCGGCCCCGGGCCCAACTCCGAGGACTGTCCAGCCGGACGAATTTGTGGCCCCAGTCCCAGAACCACTGGGGATGATGGCACACGCCGATCCGGAGGCGCTGCATCTTGTCCAGGGCGGCCCTGGTCGGCGCCAGGGCGTGCTCGATTCGATGGCGGTGTCCGGCCCCGGGACGGGTTCGGAGGGCCTCCTCCAGGACCTTCAGGATCAAATCCACGGCCTCGTCGCCCACGGCGTGGACGCTGATCGGTTGGCCGAGACCGTGCAGAAAATGAACCATGCGCCGCAGCGCCCAGGGCCGGTGCAGGGGCTTGGCCCGGCCGCGGTTGTCGTACCACATCGAGGTCGGTCCGCCGCCGTCCACGGCCATCTTGAACCCGCCCCACATCCGGGTAAAAAGGCGGGCGTGCGTCCGACGGAGTTCGGCCAGTCCCCGGTCCAGGGCCCGGCGAAGGTCCTGGCCGGCCACGCCGTACCGCTGGGCCAAGGCCCCTTCGGCCCGCTGCAGCCACGGGGACGGAACCCGCGCCTCCGGAAAGACCAGCCCGGCCGTCAGCACCGCCGCGGCCAGACTGGGCAGGTAGGGCCACAGCCTGACCTGCACCGGCAGCTTCCCTTCGGAGGCCAGTTGAAAATAGGTCTGCTGAAACGGCCGGTCAAAGACGTAGACGAAGTTGTCCTGAACCGAGGTGACGCCGTTTTGGGCGTAGGCCTGGGCGGCGTGGATCAGGGCCTGGCGTCTCTGCTCGGCCGTGGGCCGGGGGACGTGACGCCGGACCAGATTGATGGCCGGGTAGTTGATCAGCAGCCCGGTCGGCCGGCCGCCGAAACCCTTGACGATCCGCCCGCCGGGCGGCGAAACCGTGTCCCGGGTGACGCCGGCCCGGGTCAAGGCGGCCGAGTTGGCCACGCCCCACTGGCCGCCGGTGTGCAGGACCAGGATGGGGTGCTTGGCGCTGATGCGATCCAGATCGGACCGGTCCAAATAGCCTAAATCGATGCTCTCGACGCCCCAGGCGTGGATCCACTCCCCGGCCGGGGTCCGACGCGCCCGGTCGGCCAGCCTGGCCAGGACCTGGTCCCGGACCAGGATCCGCTGGAGGTTGAGCCATAAGCCGGACTCTCGCAGGCCGAAATAGGGCAGATGGGCGTGGGCGTCGATCAGCCCCGGGGTGACGGTCCGACCGCGCAAATTGACGACCGTGGTCCGCCGGGAAATATGCCTTTGCACCGCCCCGGCCCGACCGACGGCCAGGATTCGTTCCCCGCGCACGGCCAGGGCCTGGGCCTCGGCGTCACGGCGGTCCAGGGTGTGGATCCGGCCGCCGGTCAGGACCAGATCGGCGCTGGGGGTGGTCGGGCGGGCCCGGGCCCGCCCGGCGACGAGGCCGACGCCGGCCGCGATCGTGGTCTTCAGAAAACGGCGACGCGACCGGCCGCCCCCAATCTCCCCATCCGAGGCTGAGCGAGACATGATCCGGACCTCCGGGCACCGCCCTCTGTTTTGGTGACGCCGACCTTCCCGGCCGACTTTTTCCGGGTTCTTGAATATCATTATAGCAAATCCGTCGGTCGTCCTGGCCACCCGAGGCCGGCCGAGACCGAACGACTCGATCGCGCGATGCCCGTGATCTTCGCCCCGGGGGGTTGGAAACAAGATCAGGGGCCGGCGGTTGCAGGCCCCCGGCCGGTGGAGTATGCTGCTGCTTCCGGGGGAGGGATGATGACTGACCTGAACGGGGACCGATAATGGACGACCTCCTCGATCCGTCGAACGTGCCCGCCCCCGACCGGCTGGGGCCGGACGACACCTTCCGTTTCGACTGCCGGCCGGACCTGCCCTGCTTCAACAGGTGCTGCCGGGACAAGATGATCCCCTTGTGGCCCCTCGACGTCATTTACCTCAAACAGGCCCTGGGCCTGGACTCGGACGCCTTCCTGGAACAGCACGGCCGGATCATGCCCGATCCCACTAACGGCTGGCCGATCATCAGCCTCGGACTGGACCCGGAGAACGTCTGTCCCATGGTCACCGACCGGGGGTGTCGAGTCTACGACCACCGGCCCACGGCCTGCCGCCTTTTTCCCCTGGCTTGGGCGGCCAAGGTCACGCCCCAGGGCAAACAGGACGAGTTCTACTATCGGCTCGACGCCCCGGCCTGCCTGGGACTCCAGGAGAAAAGGGACTACACCGTGGCCGAGTGGCGTCAAGACCAGGCCCTGGCCGACCGGCAGGACGACAACGAACGCGTCGAGACCGCCTTGTTTCCGGCCGGCCGCCGGGGCGTCGAGCCCCCCGATCCGCGCCAGGTCCAGGCCGTGGTCATGGCCGCCTACAACGTGGACGTCTTCCGGGGATTCGTGTTTAAGGGGGGGTTTTTGGAGAAATACGAGATCGAACCGGGGCGGCTGGAACAAGTCCGGGACGACGACCTGGCCGCTCTGGACCTGGGGCTGGACTGGCTGGCCCAGGTCCTGCACCGCCGGCCGGCCCTCAGGCCCAAATGAGCGCTCGGGGAAAAGTCCAGTGATTGTGTCGGTTTTTACTTGACGTCGGCCGAAACAGTCCTTAAATTCAGACGAGTGGGGCGGCCGGGGTTCTCGATGGATCGCGGCCCGGCGGCGAAAAGCCGCTTCATAGTTCGAACCATTTCCCCTACGGGGGATTTTTTTCAAGGAGAGTGGCATGGTCAACATTAGCGACAAGGCCCATGAGGTCCTGAACAACATCATCGAGGAGCGAAAAATAGACTCGCCCATCAGGATCTTCCTGAACAGCGGTGGGTGAGGCGGTCCGTCACTGCAGTTGGCTCTGGATGAGCCAAGAGACGACGACCAAAGCTTCGATCTGAACGGCATCAATACCATCGTCAACAGCGACCTTCTGACCCGGGCCGAGGAGATCAACATCGACTTCGTCGAGGCCGGGTTCCGGTCCGGATTCTCGATCACCACCAAGGCCCCGGTCATCACCGGCGACCCCAGCGGGTGCGGTACTTCCTGTTCGTGCTGAGCGGGATGAGATGAGCCCGATTCAGCCGTCCGACCCGACGGCGGGGTTCGAGCACCATACCATAACGGCTGCCGCTGAAGGCCGGAAGTTAGGTCTCGGAGCAGCCGGTCGGCAGGCCGGAAGGCGCCCTCCTGACGGGGGGCGCTTTTTTTATGGGACTCGGCGCCGGCGCGGGTTACAATGGCCAAAATAAATTGGAATCGTCATTTGGCGCCGACGACGGCCTCGGGCCGAACGGAACCTTGATTCGGTGAGGATGGCTCCATGACACAACAGACGCGGGACGGGGAAAGGGAAAAACTGGCCTTGGAGATCGCCGGGGCGGTCGTCGCCGACAACGACAAACTGCCCACCCTGCCCTCGGTGGTCTGGGAGATCAACCGCCTCATCCGAGACGAGAAGTCCTCGGCCGCCGACCTCGAACGGCTGATCATGACCGATCCGGTGCTGACCTCCAAGGTGCTGGCCTTTGCCAACTCGGTCTTTTTCGCCAGTCGCTCAACCACCAGCAACATCCGGCAGGCCATCGTCCGGGTCGGCCTGAACACGGTACAGAACCTGATTTTGGGCGTCGGGGTCACCGGCGCCTTCGGGACCAAAGGCGAGGCCGAAGGCTTTTCCCTGACCGAGTTGTGGCGACACAGCCTGGGCGTGGCCGCCACCTGCGCCACCATGGTCCGGCGGGTGCCCCTGAGCGTCCCCCCCGAGGACGCCTACACGGCCGGGCTGCTGCACGACCTGGGCAAACCGATCCTGATGACGCTGTTCCCCGAGCCATTCCGGGCCGTGGTCGAGGACGCCAGACGGCGGGCGGTGACCATCCGCCAGGCCGAATGGGACACGGTGGGGATCACCCACGATCTGGTGGGGGACCTCTACGCCCAGTCGGTCCACTTCCCGGAACGCCTGCGTCGAGGCATGCGCTTTCATCACCAGCCGGAAATCGTTCCCGGCCGCCCCAGCATCGAGGTCTTCGTCCACGTCGCCGACGCGGTGATCAATGGGTTGGGCATCGGCGAATCCGGAAACGGCGCGGCGCCGGACCTCGTTCCCGGGGCGGTCGAACTGCTGGGACTCCAAGAAAGCGAATTGCCCGAACTGGCCGAGACCTCCTGCCAGCGGCTGGACGAAGAACTGTCAATGTTGCTTTAATCCATCCGGTCGGAGCCGGCGGGCGCCGGGGTCAATCCGACTCGGAACGGTCGTCCGGCAGTTTGCCCCGGACCTCGACCACGATCCGGATGATCAGGCCGACGCACAGCGCCGCCCCGATCGGGGCCAGCATGGACCCCGAAAAGAAGAGAATGAAGAAGTAGAGCAGCACCTTCTGCCCGTAGGCCTGAACGATCAGGTCCACACCCAGCGCACTGGCGCCGCCCCCCAACAGGGACAACAGTGACAGCCCGATGAACCGGTCCAGGGCCATGTGCCCCAGGGATCGCATTCCACCCCCTTGGTCCAGGCCGGGCCCGGACGCAACCACCGGCCAGGAGGTCGTACAAGCCCGGATTGTTCATGAATAATCCGGGGTAGCCGCATCCGTCCCGGGGGACCGCGCCCCGCCGGGGGCGTGCGGTCCGGGACTTATTGGCTCAGGTCGGGCCGGTTTTGTCAAGCCGTCACTTGGCCGAAAAACTGACCGGCGGGGTGACCGACCGGCCGGCGAAGGGACCGCCCTGACCCGGAAGCAGGCCGGGCAGGGGCGGCCGCTGGGGGCTGGTGTCGCGGGCCAGGGCCTGCCGGGCGGCCAGGACGTGGCGGCGGTGGTCGTAGCTGACGAAGATGTCCCGGACGTAGGCCAGGATCGTCCCGGCATGGGAGGAGACGGCCGACAGGGCCCGGGTCAGATTGTCCCAGGTGTAGGCCAGCTTGCGACGCCGGAGCCAACTTTTGGCCCGGCGCAGGGTTCCCGGTCCGGAGATGTAGGCGGTCATGGCGGCCTTGGTCCGCTGCCAATTATTTCTGGCCCCGGCCGGAAACCCCCGGGCCTCATCCCGGTACATCAGGCGCAGGTACTTGAGGCCGCAGCGGATGTTTTGCCGCGGCGAGCGGCGAAAGGTCCGGGCCATGCCCACCGCCCGGGCGGCCCCGTGGCGGACCTGGGTCAGTCCATAGGCCTGCTTGTCGCTGACCGCCCTGGTCCGAAACCGGGACTCCCGGCGGACGAGGGCCCAGAACAGCAACGGGTCCCAGCCCTCGGGCATGATTGTTCGGGCCTCATCCCGGATGATGGGCCAGTAGCGGAGGTGCCGCAGGTGTTCGCGATAGGTCATGGTCCGGGCCGAGGCCGCCGCGTCGGTCACGGCCCAGGCCACGGCCGCGATCAGGACGGCGGCCAGAATCACCGCCTTCCCGACCGGCCGCCAGGCGCGGCCCTTTATGGCAAGAGACATTGCTTACTCCCTCATCCCCTCGTTCGGCCGGCCGGGGCGGACTCGCGCCTGGGCCGAGATTGACTCCCTCCCCGCCTTTGGAGAAACGGGGCCGGTTCGGACCGGTGGTCAGGGGAGTGGCCGATCGATCGGGGTATTTGTCTTAACCAGTCATCGAGTCAGATCAGGCTCGCTGGTTACGGGTTAAAAAAAAGATCGGACTCATGGTTGCCCCCAATCGGGCACCCCCCGAGTCCGACCCCCCATCTGCTTATTGTAAACTAATATACCCTGACCGGATTTGAAATGCAAATTTTTGTTGCCTCCCGTCTCCGGAATCCGGCCCGGCAACGCCGAGGCCTCGCCCGGGGATGGACCAAGGAAAGGTCATGGTGTTCGGTCGGGGAGGCGTCCGGGAACGGCCGTGAAAAACCGGCCGAGGATGACAGCCGAGGCTCGATTTGCTGTGCTGAACGCCATCCACCACCATCAGCCCACAAAACAGGGGGGAAGAAATGAAACGAGTGCTGGTGGCAGTGTTGTTCTTGGCGCTTTGCGGCGCTGTTCTGGCGCCCGCGGTCCCGGCCAAGGTCTGGCGGGTGGCCATCAATCAGTTCGTCGAGCACCCGGCCCTGGACGCCTGCCGCCGAGGCTTCATGGACTATTTGGCCGAACACGGCTACAAGCCGGGCAAACAAATCATCTACGACTACCAGAACGCCCAGGCCAACATGGCCACGGCCGGCCTGATCGCCCGCCGCCAGGTGGGCGGCAACGCCGACCTGATTCTGGCCATCGCCACCCCGTCGGCCCAGGCCAGCGTGGCCGCGGCCCGGCGGCGTCCGAAACCGATCCTGTTCACGGCCATCACCGACCCGGTCGGGGCCGGCCTGGTGGGCAAGGTCGACGCCATCTACGTGCCCACGGACAACACCGTGGTCAGCGCCCTGGAGAGCGCGGTCAAGGTGGCCATCCAGAACCGGCTGCCCCTGTTCGCCACGGACGTGGCCTCGGCCAAGCGCGGCGCGGCCGTGGCCCTGGGCATGGACTACTACCGGCTCGGCCGCCAGACCGGGGCCATGGCGCTCCG
>JAHJDS010000407.1 GCA_018812395.1 Pseudomonadota bacterium | reverse complement strand
TTCCCAAAGTGGTTGGAGAGCCGGTCCCCGGGTTTTGCCCTTCAATCTTTCTGAGTCCTGGAATTGACAAAGCGGATTTTGCCGTCTTGGACGACCATAATGGCCTCATCCGCGTTCTCGACCACGGCCCGATATTTTTCTTCGCTCTCCTGAAGCGCCACCTGGCTCTGTTGCAGTTCCCTGAACATCAGGCCGTAGGGTTCTTCCAGACCGGTCTGGATGATGGCCCGGTAGACCAGGTAAAAGGCGACGATCTTGAAGTAGTGCCCCACCAGGTTGGAAAAGCCGTAGGCACTGATGTAAAGGTGAAGGCCAGTTCCGAGCCGATGGTCAAGATTATGGAGGCGGCCTGGAGGGAGCGGGCCGCAATCCAGAGCTGGGTAGGCAGGTTGGCCCCGTAGCCGGGAAACACCCCCAGGCCCTTGTAGGCCAGCAAGTGGACGAAGTCCAGGCCGGCCACGAACAGGTAGGCTACGCCGAGGAACAAAAGGTAGTTATTGTAAAAGAACCGCCGGAAGTTCCAGGCGAACATGAAGATGCCGCAGGCCACGGCAATGGAGAAAAGTTCGACTATGGCATGAAACAGCAGGTAGTTGTAGAGGCTGGTAAGGTAGATGCCGGCCAATACGGCCAGGCCGAGGGTCACTTTTATGGGCCATGTCACCCCGGCCGGCGTCTGTATTTCCGCCCCCCCCCGATAATATTAGATGCCTCGTGGGAGAAAACCGGAACGGCAAACGAGCTGGCCGGCGTAAAAGTCATGTCTAGGGTGAGCGAATTCCGGCCCCCGTCCTCATCTCATCGGCCGCCGGATGGCGCCCGTCGCCGCGGCCGCCACTCAGACGTGGTGCGGGTTGACCGTCAGCACCGGCACCGTCGAATGCTTGACCACCTTCTCGGCCACGCTGCCGAAGATGGCCCGGTCCAGACCGGACCGGCCGTGGGTCCCCATGACGATCAGACCGATGTCGTTTTCCTGGGCGTACTTGACGATCTCCCGGGCGGGGTCGCCGGTGACCACCCTGGTCTTGACGCTGGACACGTCGGCCAGGTCGGACTCGACGAACTCCTGCATCTTCTGATCGGCCTGGCCGGCGATCTCACCGATGAGCGCCTCGATGTTGGTATGGGGCACGTAAAACCCGGCGTAGGCGTCCAGGTCACGCAGCACGTTGAGGAGGTGCAGCCCGGCCCCGAGCTTGGCCGCCATCATCTGGACGTACGGCACGATCTTGCGGTTGTTGTCCGAGAAGTCGATGGGATACAGGATTTGTTTGATCTCGACCATGTTTCTCCTCCACCCGGTTTGAGGCGACGCCCCAGCCGGGGCTATCGGCACTTGGACAGGACCTCATGCAGGTTCTGCCGGTAGGGCCCCAGGGACATCATCAGCTTGGCCTGGAAGGCGGGCTGGCCGGATAAAAAGCGGCCGTAGGCCCGGGAACGATAAAAAGCCCCCAGGGCCCCGATCTCCTGGATGGTGAACAGCCTGGCCACCAGCCGGGACCAGAACTCCCGCAACATCGGGGCGGTGATCCCCTTGCTCCGGAGATTGACCGCGGCCCAGCCCCGGGTCATCCACCGCAAGAACTGCGACCGCTCGGCCAGGGCCCGGGCCGCGACCAGCCGGGCCGGATCGAGCCCCGCCACCGGGATAACGTCGGCCAGACTGCCCACCGGCTCGCCCCGCCACTGACGTTTGGCCATCAGCAGGCTGCCCCGGCCGAACTCCCTGAGCATCACCATCTGATTGCCGATCAGCTTGCGCCCCACCGGCGTCCAATAAAAATTGACAAAGGCCTGCAGGGTCTCGAGGGTCATGTACTTGGCCGTCACCCGGGCCAGGCCGTCGGTGAAATCGTCGTAGGCCTTCATCACCCGCCGGAGGGACCCCGGCTTGGTGCAGATGCTTCTGACCAGCGAGGCCAGGCGCTGCCGGCCCAAGGTGAAGAACGGGTTGGCCAGGCCGACGATCTGCCGAGCCAGGGTCAGCTTTTTGTCCGCCTCGGCGGACCCGGCCGCCAGGCCGCTCGTCACCGGCACCCAGGCCAGAACGACCAGCAGCAAGACGACTACCCGCATTTTTTTCATGACCTTCCTCCATTGGCCCGGATTATTCATGAGACTTCTCCGGCGGCGGCCCGGCCGATCTTGTGGGACATCATCACCCGGGCCGATTCCTCTACCGGGTCATGGACGTGAACGGTAATCGGGTCGGAACGCATCCGCTCCCGCACCTTGACCTTCTTGATCGTCACCGGGTCGTGACTCATCCGGTTCATCACCGGCATGGTTCACCTCCGCGATCAGGCGCCAGGGGCCGGTATTTCGTTCCGGGCCCTTGTTGGCCTCTCGCTTTTGGTCAAGTCCAACGACCATCGAGTGGTTGGCCCATGGGCGGCCGATCCCTTTTCCGGAGGTTCAAGACCCCATTTTGAGAAGGTTTCATCCCCCGGCCGAGCTTACCACACCAGGGGCGCGTAGCCCTCACGGATGTGATCGGCGATGATCTTGCCGACGTAGACCACCTCCACCCCCAGCTTCTCGATGGCCTCGGTGGTGCCCTCCCGGTCGGCCAGGAACTTGCACGCCAGGGTCGGCTCGGCCTTTTGGATCTCTTGCACGAAGTTCTGGGCCTCCTGGTCTTCCAGCAGGACGTTCTCCCCGGGGCCGAAGAAGATGACCTTGACCTCCTCCAGCCAGCCCTCCTGCAGGCAGCGCATGGACCACATCAAACCCGTTCTGGCCTTGGCCGCGTCACTGGTGCTGATGATGACTAACGCCTTGTCGCTCATGGTTCGTTCCTTTCGGCCTAAAAATGAATCTCCGGTCTGAATCTACAGACGGCCGTACCAGTCGGCCAGGGCGGCGCCGATCCGGTGCGGATGGTCCTCCTGCAGGAAGTGAACGCCGTCTCCGAGGTCAACTGTTTCGAGATTACTCAAATGATCTCGGCACCACTCGACCATGGGCGGCCGGATCAAGGCCCCGGGGGCGGCGTACAGCAGCAGCTTGGGCCGCGGGGTCCGTTGCAGCCAGTGGTTATAGGCCCCGACCAGTTCGACCACGTCGGCCGGCCGGCCCTCGATGGGGATCTCATTGGGCCAGCGCCAGACCGGCTTGCGGTCGGCCGGGTTGGTAAACGGCTCCCGATATTGATTCATCTCCTCCTCGGTGAGTCGACGGACCACCGAGGCCGGCAGGACGTTCTCGATGAACATGTTCTTGTCGACGATCAGTTTCCAGCCCAGGTCGGGCGTCCGGAACGACTTGAAAAGGCCGGCCATGTCCTCGGGAAACACGTCCCAACTCGGGGCCGGGGCCAGGATGGCCTCCATGAAGGCCAGGCCGCGGACGTTGCCCTCGTGGCGGCGGGCGTAGTCAAAGCCGATGGCGCTGCCCCAGTCGTGGACGACCAGGGTCAGGTCCTCGAGCCCCAGGGCCTCGATGAAGCCGTCGATATAAGGGATGTGATCCTTCAGCCGGTAGTCCAGGTCCGGCTTGTCGGATTTCCCCATGCCGATCAGGTCCGGGGCCAGGCAGCGCCCCAGGGGAACGAGGTGGGGGATGATGTTCCGCCACAAATAGGACCAGGTCGGGTTGCCGTGTAAAAACAGGATCGGCGCGCCCCGGCCCTGGTCCACGTAGTGCATTTTCGAGCCCAGGACCTCTACGTAATGGGGCTCGAAGGGGTACTCGGCCGAGATGTTCTGGCTCATGTCAGTCACCTCCTCTGGGGTTTATCAACCCCGGTTTAAACGCCAGTCGTAGTCCTGGTAGTC
>JAHJDS010000406.1 GCA_018812395.1 Pseudomonadota bacterium | reverse complement strand
GGGATAAGAGTCTTTTGATTATTTAAACTTGTAAAGTTCGTTTTATAAAAGAATATCACATAATGATCTTATCTTAAACTATTCGCCAACAAAATTATCATAATTATGCCTAAACCATAATTTGAGTTTTGGGGCCTTTCGGTTGCTGCCGTCACGGATGACTCCGGCTGAACGGTGTTCAGCCATATCCGCCCATTCTGATGGTCTGCAGCTATTCAGGAAATATTTTGGCAGAAATTACCCTCGCTGAGAGTCAACATATATCTCTCATACCTGGACTGACATCGCCCCTGGCCAGCGAGAAGATATCTCTCATTTTAGTATCGGAGTCCCGGGCGTTCTGCAACCGGCGGCGATTGGCTTCTGGTCTGGTCCCGGCGGCGGTCCGGACTCAGTCCGGCCGCTCGCCGCGGACCAGGCCGCTTCGGCCGTCGGGATACCGATACGTCCCGACGAACACCGGGACCAGGGGGTGCTTGGTCCACTCCACCCGGGCCCCCGAGGGCGTGACAAAGCGGACCAGCCCCTGACCGGCCACCTGGGCCGGGAAGGGTTTCTGGCCGGCGAACCGGATCAGAATCGTCCGGCCCGGCCCGGGGCGCACCACCAGTCGTCCCTCCCAGACAATGGCCTTGTCCCGGGGCCGGAGGACCGTGTAGCGCCAGCGGCCCAGGAAGGGCGCGCCATGGCCGGAATGAGCGAGCCGCGGGCCGCTTGGGGGGCGCGGCGGGGGGGGCGGGGGAGGCGAGGTCTTCGGCCCGGGGTCAACGGGCCGGGGCTTGACCGTCAAGTCCGGCCGCGGCCCGGCCGGTCGGGCCCGGGGGCTGGATCGCAATCGCCCCAGCAGCCGTACGTCGGCCACGTCGTAGTCGTCGTAATCACCCTTGTAGGGCCGCTCCGAGGTGAAGGTGATGATGTTGAGACCCTTCCGGAGAACGCCGGCCGGCACCAGGAACCGGACCCGGCTGGACTTCGTTGAGCCGACCTGATCGTTGATCCGCCGGACAAAGCGGTTGTTGATGATGACGTAGTTCCAGAAGTGGCCGTTGCGATAGATCGCGGCCAGCTTGCCCCAGGCCGAGGGCGCCCCGGGGACCATCCCCTCGACGAAGAACTCCAGGGCGGCGTAGTCGGTCCGCTCCAGGCGAAAGACGCGGCTGACCACGTGGTGGCGGTCGGTCACGCCCAGATTCTTGATGATTCGCAGCGCCGGCGCGTCGGTCGCGGCCCCGGCCCATCCGACCAGGCAGACGCCGGCCGCGATGATGATCCCCGGCGCTTTCAGGTGACCCTTCAAATGGTCTCCAGGTCGTAGTCCCGGGTCCCCAGACCCAGGGATCGGCCATAGTCCAGTTGGATGGTCCAGTCGATCCGGGGGTACACCTCGCGGAACTTGTCGCACCCCACCCCGCAGGTCTCCCCCAGGCACGACAGGGGATTGCCCGGCTGGCGATTGACCAGGTCCGCGCCGGCCTGGTCGATGGCGATGGGGTCGGTCGAGGCCAGGATGCCGATGTCGGCGGTCATGGGCGCGTCGGCATGGGGGTAGCAGTCGCAGGCGGGCGAGACGTTGGTCAGGAAGTTGACGAAGAAGCTCTTCTTCTCTTTGCCGGTCAGGGCGGCCTTGGTGTAGTCGACCATCCGGCGCTGGAAGTCGGGGATCGCCATGTCCCACTTGATGTTGATGGCCTGCTCGGGGCAGACGAGGATGCACTCGCCGCAGCCGACGCATTTGTCGGGATCGATGTGGGCCGTATCGTCCAGGGAGATGGCCGCCTGGGCGCAGTGGTCGACGCACGAGGCGCAGGCCACGCATTTCTTGGCACTGACCCAGGGCGAGACGTTGGAGTGCTGATCCAGCTTGCCCCGCCGGGAGGCGCAGCCCATGCCCAGGTTCTTGATCGTGCCGCCGAAGCCGCTGAGTTCGTGGCCCTTGAAGTGGGCCAGGCTGACGATGGCGTCGGCGTCGGCGATCTCGACGGCGACAAAGGCCCGGGCCAGGGTGGCGCCGGTGAGCGGTATTTCGCGGTGGGCGTTCCCCCGCAGGCCGTCGGCGATGATCAGGGGCGCCCCGGTGACGGTCAGGTCGAAGCCGTGGCGCAGGGCCGTGTGCAGGTGGTCCGCCGAGTTGGAGCGGGTGCCCACGTACAGGGTGTTGGCGTCGGTCAGGAAGGGCTTGGCCCCGGCCTTTTTTACCAGCTCGCTGACCGGCCGGACGAAGATCGGCCGGATGTAGGCGTGGTTGCCCAACTCGCCGAAGTGAATCTTGATGGCGGTCAGATCGCCCGGGCCGACGCGGCTTGGGAGGCCCGCGGTGTCGATCAGGCGGGCGAACTTCCTGACCAGGCCTTCCTTGGGGTTGGTGCGCATGTCGGCGAAGTAGACGGTGCTGGCCATGGACTGCTCCTCCGGGGGGGTCGGTGGGGTGGCGGCCGGCCGGGTCCAGGGGGCGATCGGCCGGCGCTCGCCTCTTTCGGGGCATATTGCCGCATGGCCCCGACGGCTGTCAAGGCGGCCGACGTCCCTTTACTTCACCGCCGGACCGGTTATAATGGAACCCCACCCTCAACTTTTGGAGACAGTCTTGGCCAAGGCCGCCGTTCAGCCCTCGGCCGCGGAAAAACTCCGCCGTTTGCGAGCCATCTTTTCGACCACCGACAACGTCCTGGTGGTGATCAACGCCGATCCCGACGCCCTGGCCTCGGCCAAGGCCCTCAAACGTCTCCTCTGGCGACGGGTCCACACCGTCAAGGTCGCCCGGATCAACGACATGCGCCGACCGGACAATCTGACCATGGTTCGGGTGCTGGAGATCCCGACGATCAAGCTCGGCCAGGTCAGGATCGAAGACTTCGGCCGCCTGGTCCTACTGGACTCCCAGCCCCACCACGCCCCGGACCTGATCGGTCTTGACTTCAGCGCCGTCATCGACCACCACCCCCTGGGGGCGGCAATAAAGGCCGAGTTCAAGGACGTCCGGCCCGAGTACGGGGCCAACTCGTCGATCATGACCGAGTACCTCCGGGCGGCCCGGATCAAGCCGGCCCCGTCATTGGCCACGGCCCTGTTTTTCGGCATCAAGACCGACACCGAGACCTTCCGGCGCGCTGCGGCCGCGGCCGACATGGACGCGGCGGCCTACTTGTACCCCTTGGCCAATCAGGTGCTGCTACGGCAAATCGAGTACTCGGAAACGAGCCTCACCGACCTCAAGCACTATCAGACGGCCCTGGGGCGCATGACCTTCCGCCGCCGGAGCGGTTCGGCCTTCGTACACATGGGGCGGGTCAACAACGCGGACATCCTGGTCCAGTTGGCCGACTTCTTCATGCGGGTCCACAACGTGGCCTGGTCGTTCGTCTCGGGGGTGGTCAACGCCAAGCTGGTGGTCATCGCCCGCAACGACGGCTACCGCAAGGACGCCGGCAAGCTCATGAAAATGACCTTCGGGGCCCTGGGCTCGGCCGGCGGACACAAGGCCGCCGCCCGGGCCGAGGTCCGTCTGGAGAACCTTCCGCCCCGCCTCCTGGACGCCGACGACGACGCCTGGCAGCGTTTCGTCATCCGGACCATCGAGCGGACCTAGTAGGACCCCGGCCGCGCCGCCCCGTTCCCTGGTCCTGACCCGGTGGCATCGGCGACAACGAATGCCCCCGGGGGCGTCTTGGTGTTCGCGGGATGATGGCGGCCGGTCCGGGGACCTCGATATGATAACTGACTGAAATTCAATCCAAATTACCACCGCCGTTTGGACGACATTTTTCGCCGCCGTCTCTTGTATTTTCAGAATTCCGCCATAGTATTTGCCAGGTCCAATGACGGCCAAGCAACAAGGGATGGGACATGAAACCGAACTACGTTCAAAATATTGACGCCGTGGCCGGTCTCGATCCGGCCGAACGGGAGGCCCTCCGGCCCGTGGCCGACCGGTTCGAGTTCGGGGCCACCGACTATTACCTGTCCCTGATCGACTGGGACGACCCGGCGGATCCCATTCGCCGGATCATCATCCCTGACCTGGACGAAATGGAGCGCTGGGGTCTGGCCGATCCGTCCTCGGAGGCCAGTTACACGGTCCTGCCGGGCCTGCAGCACAAGTACCCGTCCACGGCCGTCCTGCTGGTCAGCGACCTGTGCGGCGGGCGGTGCCGTTTTTGCTTCCGGAAGCGGCTGTTCTTCGATCGCACTGATGAGGTGTCCTCCGATGAAGTGTCCAAGGACGTCGGCCGAGGCATCGCCTATATCCGTGAACACACGGAGGTGAACAACGTCCTGCTGACCGGCGGCGACTCGCTGATGCGCACCACCCCGGCCTTGACCGAGATCATCGAGCAACTAAGGTCGATCGATCACGTCCGGATCGTCCGGCTGGGGACCAAGATGCCGGCCTTCAATCCCTGGCGGATCCTGGATGACAAACCCCTGCTCGAGCTGGCCGCGCGGTTCAGCCGGGGAGATAAGCGGCTGTACTTCATGATCCAGTTCAACCACTGGCGGGAGTTGACCGAGCCGGCGCGGGAGGCGATCTCGCTTATCCAGCGGACCGGGTCGGCCACCTGTCAGCAGACGCCGCTGATCCGGGGCGTCAACGACGATCCGATGGATCTGGCCCGGTTGTGGAGCGAGCTGTCGTTCCTCGGGGTGGCCTCCTACTACATCTTCCAGTGCCGGCCGACGCTGGGCAACAGAACCTACGCCGTGCCCATCGAGGAGTCATATCGGATCGTCGAGGCGGCCCGGGGCCGGTGCTCGGGACTGGCCAAGCGGGCCCGGTTCGTCATGTCTCACGCCCGGGGCAAAATCGAGGTCGTGGGCCTGGCCGACGGCCAGGTGTTCATGCGATTCCACCGGGCTCCCGGGCACCAGGACCGGGGCCGGTTCCTGATCTTTCCGAGCAACCCCCAGGCCTACTGGCTGGACGACTACACCGAGCCCATCTATCAAATGGGGCTGAGGAGACTGACCTCCGCGTTAGTCGGCTAACGGCGGCGTCGGCCGACGCCGCGGCCTGAAAAAGGTGAAAGGGGTTGGCGTGAAGATCGCCGTGGTCTACAACTGGGAAAGCCAGAACGTCATCAACCTGTTCGGGGTCCCCAACCGGGAGAAGTACGCCGCCGACACCATCCGGGGCATCGTCAAGGCGCTGCGGGCCGGCGGGCACCAGGTGATTCAGTTCGAGGCCGACAAGGACCTGGTCGATCGCCTCGAGGAGTTCATGCCCCAGGTGGTCAAGGGCGAGCGGCCGGGCCTGGTCTTCAACCTGTCCTACGGCATCCAGGGCCAGGCCCGCTACACCCACGTCCCCGGCATCCTGGAGATGGTCGGCATTCCCTACGTCGGCTCGGGGCCCCTGGCCCACTCCCTGGCCCTGGACAAGGTCGTGGCCAAGGTGTTGTTCAAACAGGCCGGCCTGCCCACGCCGGACTTCGTGGTGGTCGACGCCCCCGGCTTCGCCCTGCCCGACCTCGAGTTCCCCCTGATCGTCAAGCCCAAGAACGAGGCGGTGTCCTTTGGCATAAAAATCTGCCACGACGAGGACGAGCTACGGGCCGCGGCCCAGAACATCTTCGACGAATTCGACCAGCCGGTTCTGGTCGAGCGCTACATCGAGGGCCGGGAGGTCAACGTCGGCATTATCGGCAACAATCCGCCCGAAACCTTCGAGCCGGCCGAGCTGATCTTCGGCCAGGGCGGCCCTCAGATCTACACCTGGGAAGACAAGACCCGGGCGTCGGGCCGGGAGTTCGGGGTGGTGTGTCCGGCGCCGTTAGGGCCGGAGTTGACGGCCCGGACCAAGGAGGTGGCCGTGGGGGCCTTCAAGGCCCTGGGCTGCTATGACTGCGCCCGGGTGGACCTGCGCCTCGATGACCGTGAAAATCTCTACATCCTCGAGATCAACAGCCTGCCGTCCCTGGGCGAGCACGGCTCTTACGTGGCCGCGGCCGCCGCGGCCGGCCTGGATTTTCCGGCCCTGGTCAACCGCCTGGTCGAGGTGGCCAGCGCCCGCTACTTCGGCACCCCCATCCCGCCGAGCGTCACCCGGTCCACGGCCGACCCGGCCGCCTACGTCTTCAACTATATCACCAGCCGCCGGGACCAGATCGAAAAGCAGATCGAGCAGTGGTCGGCCATCTCCACCCGGACGACCGATCCGGTGGGCAAACAGATGGCCGTGGACCGGCTCGATGGACGGCTGAGGGAGTTGGGCTTCACCGAGTCGGCCGACTTGACGGACCATCGCTCGGCCTGGACCTGGCAGTCCCCGGCCGGCCTGGCCGGTGGCACGCTGCTCGTCGCCCAGATCGACGTCCCCCTGGAGGGGAGCATGCCCTTCCAGGGCTTCCGGCGCGAGCCCGGGTGGCTGGTCGGCGAAGGCATCGCCGCCGCCCGGGCGCCGTGGGTCATGTTGGACTTCGCCCTGCGGGCGATGAAGGCCGCCAAACGGCTCAGTCGCCTGCCCCTGGGCGTGCTGTGCTACGCCGACGAGGGCTTCGAGTGCCGTTACAGCGCCGAGTACATCCGCCGGGCCGCGGCCCAGGCCGGTCGGGTGCTGGTCCTCAAACCCGTCTTCCGGGACGACCGGGTGGTCAATCAGCGCCGGGGCATGCGCAAGTACCAGTTCTCCTTCCGGGACGCCAAGCCCGAGGTCGGTCCCCCCAAAAAAAGGCCCGAACTGCTGCGCTGGGTCTTCAACAAGCTGGGCGATGTGCTGCGGATGTCGCCCGACGAAGGCCGTAGCGCGGTCTACCTGGGCGAGGTGCGAACCCTGGCCAATCCCGTGTCGCCGCCCTACGACGTCACCGCCTCGCTGATCGTGTCCTACGGCGAGGAAGGGGCGGCCCAGGAACTCGAGGTCGCCGTCCGCGACCTGTTCGACCGGAGCAAGATCTCCTGGCACCTGGAACTGATCTCGGATCGGCCGCCCATGAAGCGGCGGACCAAGAACAAACAACTGGTCAAGGCCGTGGGCGCGGTGGCCGCCGATTTGGAGGTGGCCCTCAAGGCCGAGTCCAGCCGCTGGCCGTCCCCGGCCGGTCTGGTGCCGGCCTCGACCCCGGTGCTCTGCGGCCTGGGGCCGGTGGCCCGGGACCTCTACACCGCCCAGGAGGCGGTCCAACGGATCAGTCTGGTCCAGCGGACGCTCCTTCTGTCCCGGTACTTGGCCAGCCAGGCCTCGGAAGGGAAATCGCGTGGCGGCAAAAGGTAAGACGCCCAACGACGACCGCGAACCGCCGCGCCGGGAGCCGGTCCGCCCCCAGCGCATTGCCGCCTCGCCCCACGGGATGGCGACCACGGCCAGCTACCCGGCCACCGAGGCGGCGTCGGGCATTCTGGCCCGAGGCGGCAACGCCGTGGACGCCGCCGTGGCCGCGGCCTTCGCCCTGGGGGTCTGCGAGCCGTTCGCCTCGGGTCTGGGCGGTCAGACGGTGATGATGATCTACCTGGCCGAGACCCATAAGACCATCGCCCTGGACGGCTCGTCGCGGGCCCCCAACCGGATCGCCGCGGTGACCCTGTCGCGGTCCGACCGGCTCCTCGGCCACCGGGCGACGACCGTGCCCTCGACGCCCGCCGTGCTGGGCTACGCCCTGGAACACTACGGCACCAAATCCCTCCAGGAGGTGATCGAGCCGGCCGTCGTCCTGGCCGAAGAGGGCTGCCTGGTCACGGAGTTGAGGCACGCCCTGACCAAACGGGAACTCCAGCACCTCCGGGCCGGCAGCGCCGGCCGTTTTTTTCTCAAGGACGGACGCCGGCCGTACCCCGTGGGGGCCACCTTTCGCCAGCCGGTCCTGGCCAAGACCCTGGGGCGTCTGGCCGAGGCGGGGGTGGAGGATTTCTATCTGGGCGAGATCTCGCGTCGCATCCGGGAGGACATGTTCGCCCACGACGGTTTGATCTTCGAGGACGATCTGGCCTGGATCCCGTGGCCGGTCGAACGCAAACCCCTGGTCTGCCGGTTCGACGGGCTGAGGCTGTTCACCTTCGGGCCGCCGGGGGCGGGCCGGACCCTGATCGAGATGCTCAACATCATCGGCCACCTCCCGGAAAGGTACCGCAATTTCGACACGCCCCAGGGGGCGGTCGTCCTGGCCGAGACCATCCGCCGGGCCAACCTCGACCGCCGGGATCGCAACTTTGACCCCAATTTCTACCCCCAGGTCCAGGACAAGCGGATGGTCAGCGCCGAATACGCCGAGGTGGTGGCCAAGCAGATCCGGGCCCGGATAAGGACCCGGGGCGAGACGACCCACCTGTCGGTTATGGACCGTTTCGGTAACGTGGTCGCCCTGACCCAGTCCATCGAGCGGGTCTACGGCTCGTGCGAGGCCTCCCCCGAGCTGGGGTTCCTGTACAACAACTACATGAGCGCCTTCGAGTACCAGGACATGACCCACCCCTATTATCTCCGGCCCAACGCCGTGCCCTGGGCCAGCGTCGCCCCGACCATTATCTTCAGGGGCCGCCGGCCCTGGCTGGCCATCGGCTCGCCGGGCAGCGAGCGGATCACCTCGGCCATCGTCCAGGTCCTGCTCCGGCTCGGATCGCACGCCCCCCTCGAGGCGGTCAGCGCCCCGCGGCTGCACTGCTCGGTCCGGGGCAGGGTCTCCCTCGAGGCGGCCCGCTTCCGGGACGACATCCCGCCGGCCCTCGCCAAGCGGGGGTTCACCGTGGACGTTCGAGACCCCCATTCGTTCTACCTGGGCTGCGTCCAAATGGTCATGCGCGACAAGGACACCTTCATCGGCGTGGCCGATCCCCGCCGGGACGGCTCGGCCGCCGGGCCCAAGAAATGACCCTGCCGCTCCTGATCTCGGTGCCCCACGCCGGCCTGGAGGTGCCGTCCGAGGTGGCCGATGACTGCCTCCTGACGCCGGAGGAGATCATGGCCGACGGCGACGAGGGCGCGGCCGAGATCTACGACTTCCCGGCCGAGGTCGCCGCCTACGTGACCAGCAATGTCGCCCGGGCCATCGTCGATCTCAACCGGGCCGAGGACGATTTTCGCAAAGACGGCGTGATCAAGACCCACACCTGCTGGGACGTGCCCGTCTGGCGGCGCCGTCCGTCGGCCAAAGCCATCGAGTCGCTGCTGGATAAATACCATCGCCCCTATCATCGCCGGCTGTCCGAGCCGGCGGCCGGGGTCCGGCTCGGCGTCGACTGCCACACCATGGCCGCCTTCGGTCCGCCCATCGGGCCGGACGCCGGCGCCCAGCGACCGCCCGTCTGCCTGAGCGACGGCGAGGGGACCTGTCCCCGGGCATGGGTCGAGGCCCTGGCCCGGTGGCTGGAGCGCTCCCTGGGCGTGGGCGTGCCGATCAACCATCCGTTCCGGGGCGGTTATATCGTCCGGCGTCACGCCGCCCAACGGCCCTGGGTGCAACTGGAACTGTCCCGGGCCCCGTTTCTGGACACGGCCCTCAAGCGTCGCGGCGTCCTGGAGGCCCTGGCCGGCTGGTGCGCCGAAATATAGGTTTATTTAATCGAGGCCGGTCGGGCAAACGGTGGCGGTTCCATTCCCCGAGGTCAATGGCTTAATAAAAAAAGGGGCTGAGCCGTCCGACTCAACCCCTTGAATTTATTTGGTGCGCGATGGGTGATTCGAACACCCGGCCTTTGGCTCCGGAGGCCAACGCTCTATCCAACTGAGCTAATCGCGCCTGGACAAACAAGTCTAGTCACAACCGGGTTGGTTGTCAACCAAGCGGCGTGGAATCAACCAAAGACTTGGGAGAAGCCTTTCTCCTCGCCCCCAACCCCGACGCCCCCTGGTGAAAAATGGCGGCGGACGAGTCGGCCCCGGCTAGGACGAAGAGTCCCAGCTCACCCCGTTGACCAGCTTGACCAGGGATCGGCCGTCGTCAAAGAAGTCGATGACGTTCAGGCAGCCGTAGTCCTGGTCCAACTTGAACAAATGCTCGGGCCCGAGGCCGATGGCCCGGCAGAGGATGACCCGGTTGACCCCCGCGTGGGCCACCAGCAGGAAGGAGCGGTGGCGGTGGGTGTCGATCAACCGCTCGAGGGCGGCCCCAACCCGGGCCTCCATCTCGGCGATGGTCTCGCCCTGGGGCGGGCGGTGATGGTAAAGGTCCTGATAGCGCCGCTTGAACTCCCCGGGCCAATCGCGCTCGAGTTCCTCGAAATTGAGCCCCTCCCATTGACCGAAGTTGATTTCCTGAAACTCGGGGCGCAGGGTCAGCGGCCGGTCCAGGATGCTCGATAAAACCTCGCCGCCCACCCGGGCCCGGGTCAGGTCGCTGGCGTAGACGGCGTCCACGCCCACCCCGGCCTCGAGCAGGCGCCGGGCCAGACGGTCGTACTGCCGCCGGCCCCAATCGCTCAGGCCGACGTCGGTCCGGCCGTTGAGTCGCCGCTGGTGGAAGTTCTCGACCTGGCCATGCCGGATCAGATACAGCCTGGTCCGCGGCATGTCCCACAAGAAAGGCGTCTTCTTGGGCTCGGTGTCGTCACTGGTGGTCATGGCCTGACATATTCCCCGGTTAAGCCTTTGCGGTCAAGGCCTTTGCGCCACCGCCCCCTGTTTGCCCTTGACCGGGCCTGGGGCGACGGGCTAAATTGGCCTTCGTATGAGCGAGAATTACTCCCGGCCCCGCCCGATCTGTTTCGGGCAAATCGACACCGTCTTTCCCGTGGCCGACAGCGGCCTGCGGGAGATCCCCGACGCCTGTCGGGAGTGCGGCCTGGATCACGACTGCCTCAAGATGGCGCTCCAGAGCCCGGAGGGACGGCGTTTTCTGGCCGAAAAAACGGGGCAGGACCAAGGGGCCGCCCCGGGCGACGATCCGCCGTCGCCGGTGGCCGGCTTTTTGAAACGCTGGTCCGACCGCAAGCTGGCCGGCCGCAAGCGCCGCCAATAGCGAGCCGGACTCGTCTCGGCCGCCGAAGTTTTTAGGGAGAGGCCATGAGATTGACCTGCCCGCACTGCGGGTTTTCCAAGGACACGCCCTCCGAGAAATTACCGCCGGACACCCGCGAGGTCGCCTGTCCAAGGTGTAAAAAGACCTTTCCGCTGCCCGGCCGGGAGGAGTCCCCGGCCCCGACCGACGCCCCGGATCGCGGCGTCACCGGGCCGCCGCCCGAAGCGTCGCCAAAAGAGCCCTGGGCCCCCGGTCCCGGTGATTGGCTCGAATCGGAAGAGCGGCCGGGCGTGGCCTGGGACCATCTGGAAAAGCTGGGTCTTTGGCGGGCCCTGCGCCTGACCGTGCTGGGCGCCCTGTTTGGGCCGGTCGAGTTCTTTCAGAACATGTATCTCCGGGGCAGCCGCCGTCGACCCCTGGCCTTCGCCGTCATCGTCGGCTCTTTCGGCCTGGCGGCCCTGGTGGTCTGGATGTCCCTGCTAGCTAAGCCGCAGTTGTTGGCCCTGCTCAAGGTCCTGTTCGGCGTGACCGCCGGCCAGTTGAACCTGGTCATTATGCTGACCTTGTTGCTGACCCCGTTGCTGGTCGTGGTCAACGTCTACATCACCGCGGCCCTGATGCACCTGGTGCTGGCGCTCCTGAAGCGAAATCGCTCCGGATTCGAGGCCACCTTCCGCGTGGCCGCCTACTCTTTCGCCGCGTTCGTCCTGCTGGTGGTGCCGGTCTTCGGGACGCCGGTCGCCTTTTTCTGGTCGGTGACCATCCGGGTCATCGGCCTGATGCAGGCCCAGGGGGCCACGGCCGGCCTGGCCGCCGGGGCGGTGTTGTGGCCCTACCTGATCGTGTTGCTGCTGGGCTATCTTCCCCTGGGCGGGCCGTGACGACGTCGGATCGACCGGCCTTGTCCCCGACCCTCAGGTCCTGACCTTCAACTCTTGCAGCATCCTGTCCGAATATTCCAGGATGAACAGGCGCTGCGGAGCCGTGGCGAAGTCCGTGCCCGGGTGGTGCAGCGAATAGCGGCTGCGCACCAGGAACTCGAGCTTGACGTAATCCGGGCCGACCTCCACGGCGAAGCTGTAGGGCCGCCCGCCCGCCTCGGTCCGCTGCCTGTCGCTGAGCAGGTCCTCGGGCACGTCCACCCAATAAACGCCCTCCAGACCAGAGGCCTCGGCGTTGTCCGCCAGCCACCGGCGGATGCGGTCGACGTCTTCGGCCGAGAGTTCATCCAGGAGCAACTGTCTCAACGCTCGCCCCCCGTCGGACCGGCGGCATCGGCCCGCCGTCCCTGACGAAAGCCGTCCAGCACACCGTAGAGCCACACGCCCAGCAGACCGCCGACCAATACCCCGAAGAACAGGTCCAGGGACAGACTCATCCAGGTCAGGATGAAGGGGATGGTCTGGCTTTCGGTCCCGGACAAAAACGGGCCCGAGATCAATTGCCGGCCGAAGAAGACCCACGCCCCGGCGGCCTCGCGAAACATCAGGGCCAGCTTGACCAGGAGCACCAGGAAAAGGATGGTGGTCAGGCCCATCAGCGTCAGCCCCCGCATTACCTGGCCGCAGACCACCTGGCCGAGGCCCGGCAGGACTAAGGCCGACAAGAGGGGGCCCAAGACGGTGTATTTCACTTTACATCCCTGCGTCTGGGGGGCTATCTTGCCCCATTATGGATCAGTCCGTGACCGACGTCCTCGACCAGAGGCCGGCCTGCCTGGACCGGGTGTTCATCAACGTCCCCCTGACCATGCTCGTCGAGGGGTATCTCGATCTGTTCATCAACAACCGCTTGAAGCCCGAGATCGGCATCGACGGGCCGGCCCTGGACCGCTTCGACCGCCGGACATTCGCCCGCGTCGGCCGGGCCTTCCGGCGGGCCGGCCTCCCGGTCACCCTCCACGGTCCGTTCGCCGATCTGGTCGTCGGCGCCCAGGACTCCAGGATCCTGGCGGCCACTCGCCACCGCCTGAACCGGTTCGCCGCCCAGGCGCCCCACTTGGAGCCGGTGGGGATGGTCCTCCACCCGGCCTACGACCACAAGCGCTACATGTTCTACCGCGATCACTGGCTCGAGGCCACCCTTGAATCCCTAAGACCCGTGGCCGAAACCTGTCAGCGGATCGGGGCGCAGCTGTCTCTGGAAAACACCTTCGAGCAGACCCCGGACATCTTTTTCGAAATAATGCCGCACCTGCCCGGGGTCGGGTTCTGCCTCGATCCGGGCCATGTGGCCGCCTTTTCCGACACCCCTTTGGACGGCTGGCTGTCCGCCCTGGGCGCCCAGGTGACCCACCTCCACCTCCACGACAACGACGGCGCGGCCGACAATCACCTTCCCTTGGGCCAGGGCACCATCGACTTTGCCCACCTGTTTCGCTTCCTGACCTCGACCAAAGGTCCGCCCGCCCCGCCGATCGTCGCCCTCGAGCCCCACCAGGAACAGGACGTGCCCCAGATGGTGGCCGTCCTGGAGACGATGTGGCCGTCCGCCTGGCGCTGACGCGATCGACCGGACTTCCTGAACAATCCCGCCGGGGCCACGAACACGACCGCCGACCGGCCAGGCCCGGCTCGATGGCCGGGGGCCGCATGATAGCACGCCCGGGAATCGTCGCCAAGGTGAACCGGCCAAAAAGATCAGGCCCGGGTGAGGGTGGCCACCAGGACCCCCGAGGCCCCGCCCTTTTTCAGCACCCGGGCGCAGGCCCGGGCCGTGGCCCCGGTGGTCAACACATCGTCGACAAGCATCACCCGCCGGCCGTCCACCCCGTCGTGGGGGCTAAGGGCAAAGGCCCCCCGGACGTTGGCCCGGCGCTCGGTGTCGGTCAGCCCCACCTGGGGGGCGGTGAAGCGGATGCGGCGCAGCAGGTCGCTCCTGGCCGGGAGGCCCAAATGCCGAGCCACCCGGCGGGTCAGCAGCCAGGCCTGGTTGAATCCCCGCTCCCGGCGACGCCGCCAATGGAGCGGCACCGGCAGCACCAGGTCGGCCGGCGGGTCGAGGTCAACGGCCGCGGCGGCCAGCATCCGGGACAGGCCGGGCAGGAGTCCCAGCCGGCGATGATACTTGAAACCGCGCACCGCCTCGGCCAGGGGCCCGGTGTGCCGGGCCGCGGCCCGGGCCAGATCAAACGGGGGAGGCTGGGACAGGCAGGGGCCGCACCAATGGTCGGCGGCCCGGTCCGCCTCGAAGGGCCGGCCGCAGCGGGGGCACTTGGCCCCGGTCAGGAAATCCGTTTTTCGGGCGCATTCGGGGCAGAGTTCCCGGCCCCAGGGCCGATCATGAGCCAGAGGCAGGGCGCAACCCAGACACAGCGGTGGAAACACCAGGTCGGCCAGGCGTTCCCCCGGCCTGAACCCGGTCGGGCGACTCAGGAGCGGAGCCGCTCGACGATCAGTCGGCCGAACTCTGAACAAAGGACCTCCCGGGCCCCGTCGAGCTGACGGGCCAGGTCATAGGTCACGGTCTTGGCCGAGACAATCTGGGCCAGCGCGGTCCGAACCGCCGCCGCGGCCTCGGCCCACCCCAGGTGATCGAGCAGCAACGCGCCGCTCAGGATCAACGACCCCGGATTGATCTTGTCCAGCCCGGCGTACTTGGGGGCCGTGCCGTGGGTGGCCTCGAACAGGGCGCACTTGTCGCCGATGTTGGCCCCCGGGGCCAGACCGAGCCCCCCCACCTGGGCGGCCAGGGCGTCGGACAGGTAATCGCCGTTGAGATTGGGCGTGGCGATGACCTCGTACTCGGCCGGGCGCAGGAGGACCTGCTGGAACATGGCGTCGGCGATACGGTCCTTGACGACCACCACGCCGTCGGGCGCCTCCCCGCCGTAGCGGGCCTGGACCTCGGCCTCGGGCACACTCGCGTCGGCGAACTCCCGGGCGCAGAGGTCGTACCCCCACCGGGCGAAGGCCCCTTCGGTGTGCTTCATGATGTTGCCCTTGTGGACCAGGGTCAGCGACCGCCGGCCGTCCTCCAGGGCGTATTTCATGGCCATCCGGACCAGGCGTTCGGTGGCCGGGCGGCTCATGGGCTTGACGCCGACCCCCGAGCCGGGGGCGATCAGGCCGCCGAACTCGCGGCCGATGAGGTCGATCAGCCGGTCGGCCTCGGGTGATCCGGCCGGCCACTCCAGGCCGGCGTAGACGTCCTCGGTGTTTTCCCGAAAGACGACCATGTCCACCAGCTCCGGGCGCTTGACCGGGGACGGAACGCCGGGGATGTGTTTGACCGGCCTGACGCAGGCGTAGAGGTCCAGCCGCTGCCGGAGCGTCACGTTGAGCGACCGAAACCCGCCGCCCACCGGCGTGGTCAACGGACCCTTGAGGCCGACGCCCAGGGTCCGCAGCCGGTCGAACGTCTCGTCCGGGAGGTCGTCGCCCCTCAGGGCGCGAGCCTTTTCCCCGGCCAGGAGTTCGACCCAGATGATCGCTCGCCGGCCCCCGTAGGCCGCCTCCACCGCCGCCTCGATGACCGGCCGGGTGGCGGCCCAGATGTCCGGGCCGACGCCGTCGCCCTCGATGAAGCCGACCTCGACCCGGTCCGGGCAGACCACCCGTCCCGACTCGTCGTACCTTATCCGGTGCTCCCCGGCCACGGCTCACTCCTTTGTGGTTTTCGGGCCCAGGCCGTGGTGACGGGCGTTGGCCACAAAGGCCTCGTGGGTCACGTCCCGGCCGATGCCGGGACAGTTGTTCTTGGCCACCTCGAAACCCTCTCGGTTGGCGACGTTCCCCGGGAAATAGGGCCACAACTCGCAGATCTCCGGTTTGACCGGATGAACGGCGCAACCGGGGATGGAGTGGTCGAAAAACAGGCAGTAGCCGTCCCGTCCGGCGGCCACGTACCACCGGCCGTCTCGGCGGTGACAGAAACGGGCCAGCAAGCGCTCCACGGGCAGTCCCAGATACGAGGCCAGCCTCCCGACGCGCTTTTCATCCAGGGCGATGCCGCCTTCGCCCCGGCAGCACCAGCCGCATTGTTGACAGTTGAAGACGGGGTCCACGTCACTCACCAGATAGCCCGAACAGCCCAAAGCTCTCTTGCCGGTGGAAGTCGATGACCTCGACCGCCGCCGCCCGGGCCGTCTCCCAGCGTCCGCCGTGGAGGTCGGAATCGGCGTGGTGCAGGGTCAGGCTCCGGGGCGGACGTCCGGGCAGATGGGCGATCACCTCTTCGGGCAGGCGGTCCTCGACATCCCGGTCGGCCATGGCGGCCCAGGCCAGGGTCCAGCAGCGGGCTACGTTGATGACATTGTACCCGCCGCCGCCCAGGGCGATCCAGGGCCGCCCCAGGCCCTTGAATCCCTTGACGGCGTGCATGAAGCCGTGACTGGTCAGGTTCAGATTGGCCAAGGGGTCCGAATACATCATGTCCACCCCGAGCTGGGTGACCAGGAGGTCCGGGTCATAGGCATCGACCACCGGCAGGACCACCCGGTCGACGACCATCCGGAAGATCTCGTCGTCGGCGTCCGGCAGAAGCGGCAGGTTGAGGCAGTAACCCCGGCCGGGGCCGTCGCCGCGCTCCTTTTCGGAGCCGGTGCCCGGGAACAGGGTCCGGCCCGACTGGTGGACGGACACGGTCAGGGCCCGGTCGGTCCGGTAAAAGGCCCACTGGACCCCGTCGCCGTGGTGGGCGTCGATGTCCACGTAGGCCACCCGCCGGCCCTGATCGAGAAGCATCTGAATGATCAGCGCCGCGTCGTTGAGGTAGCAAAAGCCCGAGGCCTTGCTCGGCCCGCCGTGGTGCATGCCCCCGGCCGGGTTGAAGGCGATCTGGGTTTGGCCCGAGCCCACCAGCTCCAGACACTGAACGGACGCCCCGCACAGGAGCGCCGACCACTCGAAGACGCCCTTGAACACCGGGTTGTCACCAGTCCCCAGGCCGTAACCCAGGCCCCCGGTGGACCACAACCCGGAGTTGGCCTTCTCGAGCACGTCCAGGTAGTACGGATCGTGCCACCTCGCCAGCTCTTCCCGGGTGGCCGACCGGGCCTCGACGCAGGCCGGGTCGTGGTCGACGATCAGGCCCAGGGCCCGGGCCATGTCCAGCCACAGCCCCAGCCGGTGCACCCGCAGCGGATGGGACGGACCATAATCGAACCGGTGGTAATCATCGGAAAAGACGAATCGGGGTCCGCCCATTTAACCCCCTTTAAAACCAATGAAAATGAAGATAACATGCGTCGGCGAAAAGTCAAGTTCGGCCCCCTTTCGGGCGCCCGGGGACCATGGGGAAGGGACTGATCGCTTGGTCTTCGGCCACGGGCGCGATCCTGCGGATTCCGATCAAAGACGGCCCAAAGGCGATGTGAGGGTATTCACATTGTTTGCTTGCCTTTTCCCCCCTGATTTGGTACATCAAATGCGGTTGACCGGAACGCCCCCACCAAGCGGGGCCCGACGGGATAGGGTAGACGGGTTGAAGGAGGTAAACCCCATGATTTGGAACGAAAAGTTTGAAACCATGTCCGACGATGAAATGGCCGACTTTCAGCTCGAGAAGCTGAAGGAGACCACGGCCTGGGTCTACGACAGGCTACCCTTTTACAAGCGTAAATTGGACGAAAAAGGCGTCCACCCCGATGACATCAAGGACCTGAGCGATCTGGGCAAGCTGCCCTTCACGGTCAAGACGGACCTGCGCGACAACTACCCCTTCGGCCTGTGCGCCGTGCCCATGACCGAGGTCGTCCGCGTCCACGCCTCGAGCGGCACCACCGGCAAACCGATCACCGGCCCCTATACGGCCGCCGACCTGGACCAGTGGGCCGACTGCATGGCCCGCAACTTCTACGCCGCCGGGGTGGGTCCGGAGGACATCTTCCAGAACGCCTACGGCATGGGCCTGTTCACCGGGGGCCTCGGCTTCCACCAGGCCGCCTCAAAAATAGGCTGCACCATCGTGCCCGCCTCCTCGGGCATGACCGAACGCCAGGTGACCCTGATCCAGGACTTCGGGGCCACGTCCATCGGCTGCACGCCGTCCTACGCCCTGACCATCGCCGAAAAGGCCCGGGACATGGGCGTCGATTTGCGTGAACTGCCGCTGCGGGTGGGCATCTTCGGGGCCGAGCCCTGGACCGAGGAGATGCGCCGCGAGATCGAGGAGCGGATGGGCATCAACGCCCACGAGGCCTACGGCCTGACCGAGCTGATGGGCCCCGGGGTGTCCTTCGACTGCGAGGCCAAGGACGGGCTCCACGTCAACGAAGACCACATCATGGCCGAGGTCATCGACCCCATCACCGAGGAGGTCCTGCCCCACGGCACCCAGGGCGAGCTGATCTTCACCGCCATTCAGCGTCGGGCCATGCCCATGATCCGCTACCGCACCCGGGACATCACCACCCTGCGCCGGGAGAAGTGCGCCTGCGGCCGGACCCTGGTCAAGATGGACAAGATCTACGGTCGTTCCGACGACATGCTGATCATCTCCGGGGTCAACGTCTTCCCCTCGCAGATCGAGGCCATCCTGCTCGAGGTGCCCGAGGTCGAGCCCCAATACGTGCTCATCATCCGCAAGAAGGGTTACCTGGACGCCCTGAGCGTGGACGTCGAGGCCAGGCCCGAGGTGTACGACCTGGGCGAGGAAAAGCTCAAGGAGATCGAAAAGAAGATCGTCGACAAGATTCGGGGCACGGTCGGCATCGGCGTGGCCGTCCGACTGGTGCCGCCCAAGTCCATCGAGCGCAGTGAAGGCAAGGCCAAGCGCGTCTTCGACGCCCGGAACATGTAGCCGGCGACGTCTTGATTACGGCCCGGCCTCCCATGGGGGCCGGGCCTTTTTTTGCGGCCGCGGGGCGGGCGGGACAATGGATGACCCATCGATCCGCCGGGAATGCGGGCGGGCGATCACTCCGGACCGGGACCGGGGAGGCCCCGTCGTTCGGTGAGGATTGCTTCCTCGAACCGGCCGGCGCCAAGCGAAGTTGCGACGCCTGGCAACACTTTCCCGCCCCCCTGATGCGTCCCCGGACCGGGGGCGAACCCTTGTCGCCGCGGCCAAGCCTCATGCTAGATGTGCCGGCCAAACACGGCGCCCTGACGCCGCCCCGACTGGCCGACTTGATTGGTGACACCCCGGCCGGGCTGGGGCCTGAGGTGGCCGCCCTGAGGCACATGGACCTGGTCGCCGTGCGTCAGGGCCGGATCGTCGTCGGCCCGGCCGGGTCCGACGAAAAATGAGAGGCGCGGAAGGCGGGTTTCAGGACTCTTCGGCCTCCACCAGACACTCGGGGGCCAGGGTGCACCTGTTTCGGCCGTCGGTCTTGGATTGGTAGAGGGCCTTGTCGGCCAGTTCGATGAACTGGACCTTGTTCATGT
>JAHJDS010000405.1 GCA_018812395.1 Pseudomonadota bacterium | reverse complement strand
TTTCCATGGGCTGCCTGGTCAGAAAGAGCACCCTGATTTTTTCGCTCGGACGCTTTTCAACAAAATACCGAAGAAACTCCTCCACTCCGGACCGATGCTCCTCCGGGTAGTCGATGACCAGGAGTGTGCCACCTTCTTTCATCTCAAAATATTTTGGTTCCTTGGGGCTTATAAAACCGGCCGCCCATCCCCGCTTTCCCATCCTTTGGGCGAACTCGGCCCCCAGCCGGCTCTTACCCGCCCCGCCCTCGCCAATGACGAACTTGACGGATACCCTGATATTGCTCTCGGCCCAAGCTTTGAGATCTTCTAATTCCTTCTCGCGTCCGGCGAACTCCGAAATTTGATTGTGCCAGCTAAGTAGCTGAAACGGTGATGTGTTTTGCTGAAGTTCGGTCCAGGGCACCGACAGCTTCTCGAGGTTTTCCCTGCTGGGCGGGGCCGAGACCGGTCCGATCTGGCCGATGGCCGTCACCGATGGACCGACTTTAAAACTGACCAGATTAATACTGACGATTGAAATCATCGCAGGCCTCAGCACCGGAACATTGCGGCTCAGCGGTCGTCAAAAGGGTCTCAGTCCCCCGGCCCCACAAGCGCTCAATGCTACGATGATAACAAAAAGATATTTAGTCGGGGGAACTATTCGTCTTTAACCCTGCCGCCGTAGCCACAGCGCCTAAGGCTAACCGGGCGCTTTCCTGACGATAACCTCAATAGAGTACTCGCCGTCGCTGTGCTGCTCGGGGTCAATGATGGTGTGCCCCTCGTCGCACACCTTGACATAGACTATCTCGGCATCATCCAGCACCCGCTCGATCAGTTGCCGGAGCCCCAACGTGTCCGGCGGATCGTCCTCGTCCGGCAAGAAAAAATGACGATGATCGGCGTTGAACCGCGACGGCAGCCGCGTCTTCTTTTCATACAAATCCCGGTGGGGCACGTACAGGATCAGAAAACCGCCGGGTCGGAGCACCCGCCACCAGTGGCTCAGGGCCAGGGCCGGGTCCTCCAGATCCTCCAGGGTGTGCGACGAGTAGACGAAATCATATGAGGCGTCCGGCACCCCCCTTAACAATTGGGCGTCGCCGTCCTCGACGTCCCAGCCGCGGCAGTTGTCGGCCAGCAGATCCCCGCCAAACCCGATGTCGATCCCCTGGCCTGAACAAAATTTCTCGAAAAATCCCTCCCGCACTCGCCGCGGCCGGGCCTTGCGCGTCTCGCCGATCAGCGGCCGGCCAGCAAAGAGACCGAGGGCCTGCTGGAATTTGTCCAGATCGAGGCGAAACCAGGTCTCCCCCTCCGGCGTCAGACGTTCGACCAGGCCCAGTTTTTCCAGGGGGATGATTTGGCGCGCCACGGCCTCGGCCGGCAGGTCAACCAGGGCCGCCAGGTCATCCAGGCTCCGGTCCCGCTCCTTGAGGGCGTCGATCAGCAGCAGCCGGGTCTCGTTGCCCAAGACCCGGGCCAACTCCACCCGGAGTTGATTCATATTGCCGAGCAGGCTGCGCACGTCAGGCGGTCTCCGGGGCGATGAGGTGCACGTCGCGCTGGGGGAACGGGATCTCGATGCCGGCCTCCTTGAACTTCTCCCAGATTTTGAGGCGCAGTTGGCTGCGGACGTTGGAGATGCCGTGCTGCGGATCGGCGATCCAGATCCTTAGTTCGAGGTCAATGGCGCTGTCGCCGAAGTCCTTGAGCTGGCAGCTCGGCTGGGGATCGTCCAGGACCCGGGAGGTTTCTCGAGCGGCGGCGATCATCAACTCCATGGCCCGGGGCACGTCCGTGTCGTAGGCCACGCCCACCGGGATCTTCAGCCTGACCTCCTTGGCCGAGAAGGACCAGTTGATCACCTGCTGGGTGATCAGGTTTTCGTTGGGGATCAGGTACTCGGTGCCGTCGCGGGTGATGACCGAGACGTACCTCGCCCCCAGGGACTCGATCCGGCCGTAGGTCTGGCCGACCTCGATGACGTCCCCGGGCTTGATCGACTTGTCCATGAGGATGATCACTCCGCTGACCAGGTTGGAGACGACCTTTTGCAGGCCAAAGCCCAGGCCGACACCGATGGCGCCGCCGATAAAGGCAAAGGCCGACAGGTCTATCCCGATGGCGCTCAACGACACGATCACCGCCCCGGCCAGCAGCACGATCTTGAAGGACTTGGACATCAGGACCCGGACCGAGGGCGTCAGCGCGCTCATGGTGGTGATGCGCTTGTCCATGAATCCGGCGAAGGTGACGGCCAGCTTGAGCAGCAGGGTCAGAATGACCACGCCCTTGAGCACGCTCAGGACCGAGATGCGGACCTTGCCCAGGGTCACGGCCAGGGAGTCGAGCATCCGGAAGGTGGGGTCCAGCAGGCCGACGATGTTCAGGGCGGCCACTATCCAGGCCGTCACGGCTATGAACCGGGCCCACTGCCGGTCCCGGATGATGGACGAGGCCAGGCGGATGATCACCCAGGCGCTCAAAAGCGAGGCGGTCATCTCGATAAAGTAGGAGTGCCTCCCCATGCCTTGGGCCGCGCCCACGGCCACCCACAGCAAGGCTGCCATCAAAATCAGAGGGGTCTGGGCGATGATCGACTGGAGGAATTGGCCGGCCTTGGTCTCGGCCCAGGGCTGCCGGCCCACCAGCCGGGTCAGCCAGGGCTTGAGCAGACGACCCGCCAGCCAGCCGCCGACAAAGACGCCCCCGATGACCAGAAACTGGACCAGGGTGGCCAGGGTCAGGACCTCTTTCGAGAACCAGACCCAGGCCTTTTGGAGGTGACCGACGATCTTATCCCAGGAAAACCACTTGCCCACGGCGATACTCCTTGATCCGGCGCGACACAGGGGCGTAGATGGCGACGGACGCCCCGTCAGGTGCCTCGGAGTTTACCATATATCCCTTTCAGGGGGTACTTCACCGGTGCCACTCGGCACACGAGTACTTCGCGACGGACCCTTCGTAGGGCCGCTATTTGGTCGTCCGCGCTTATCGCGGCCACTACGTTGGCCGCTGCCCTCCGGTTCTCGAGTGGCCCAGACAGCTTGCTGTCTGGGAGCCGCAGGCACAAGAGGGTAGGCCGAGGAATCAGGAAGAGAAGATTAAAGGATGAAGATCGCCTTTCGTTGCGGGGGGTCTTCTCCCAACCCCCCGCGCCCCCCAGGGGCAGAGGGGCCTCCACGGCGAGGCCCCTC
>JAHJDS010000404.1 GCA_018812395.1 Pseudomonadota bacterium | reverse complement strand
GCCTCCACTTCGTTTCGGCTCCGCGGTACATGAGAAAAGCGGGGCCGGGGCTCGCCGACGGTCAGCCCCGGGCACGCCCCAATAATAATGATCCCGGATGGCCTGTCCTATCGCAGATTGACCGCCAAAAAGGCTTTGACTATCTTCCGGGCCCGGCGGGTGGCGGACAGACTGTGGCCGATCAAGGCCCCGCGGCCGAAGTTGGCCCGGCCGATGTAGCGGTAGGCCTCGATAGACGGATTGTCAAAGGCGTGCCGGGCCTGGGGGAAGAACTCGACCTGAATCTTCGCGCCGCGCCTTTTCAACCCCTGGGCCCATTGCCGGCAAGGCCCGGGCGGGTTCCAGTCGTCCAGGCCGGCCAGGAGCATCAGCATCGGCCCGTAAAGCGATTTCGGCCGGCCGCCCCGGCAGCCGGGATAGAAGACCACGACGGCCTTGAACCGGACCCCCGGCGGCGCGATGTCCGGCCGGAGGGCCTCCATCACGGTCCAGGCCCCGTGCGACCAGCCGATGACGCCGATGCGCCGGGGGTCCACCTTGGGGTGGCGGGACAGGCGCGAATAACCCCACCACACGTCCACGGCCCGCTCCCAACCGGGCAGCACTTTTCTACCTTGACCGACGACCTCTCGATGAAAAAACCCCCGGGGCGAGTGGGAATCGACCAGCAGGCAGGCGTAGCCCCAGCGGGTGAGTCGTTCGGCCCAGTCCTTTTCCCGATGACCGATGCCGCCGCCCCCGGAGATGAGCACCACTCCGGGAAAGGGTCCCTTACCGGGGGGGAGCATGATTCGGCTGTGGCGTTCCAGGAGTCGTTTCAGGGCCGGGCCGCGGAAGGCCGTTTCGGTCGTGCAGGCCGGCAGGACGATCAAGGCGATCGTGATGATGAACGTCAGGATCGATTTGACGAAAAGGTTCATGTGGCGACCCGCCTAAATATTATACCCCGATCGCCTGAGCCGCGCTTGGTTTTTAACCTGCCCCGGCCTCTATCGAACCATGCCGGGGTGGAGGCCTGGAAGTCCGGGCCCTTGAGAAAAAACATCCCGTTCGAAACCGACTGTGTTACAAGATAATATTATAATGCGTCCTGATCCGACCGGGACAGAAAGGAGTAACCAGATGAACAAAGGGATAAAGGGACTATCGGCCGTGTTGCTGGCTGGAAGCCTGTTCGCCGCGCTGACAACGGCCGGCATCGCCCGGACGACCGGGCCTGTGCCAACCACCAGGCAATGCGTCACCGTGGGCCGGGTTTTTGTCCTGGTGCTGGGTCAGGTGGGTTCGAGGAGCGGCCCGTTCTATCGGGCTTTTGTTCAAGACAAGGACTGCCTGGCCGTGATTCGGCATTCCATCAGTCGGGGCGGGAAATTGTATGTCGCCCAGGTCAAGGCCCTGAAGGCGTGTCGGACGGCGATTGTCATTGCCAAGCGGTATTTCACCGGCGGCAGGCGTATCGATCCCACGCGAAAGCCCGGCACCAGGCGAAGCTTTTACTCTCCCTGGAAGCCGATCAGAAAGATTAACGTCACCGTGGCCAAGGGGTCCTGCCCGCGCTGAGGATGCGCCAGTAGCGGGCCGCCGCCCCCCCCCAAAACACTTTTCACAACGGACGAGGCTAGGGGGGCCGGCTAAAAAAATTGCCGGCCCGGCCTCGGCCCCGCTACGGTCGGACTACGCGGTGGACAGTTACAAAACAATTGTCATCAAATTTATTCTTTGTTCCTTTCTCGGTATTTGTTGGCGACTAATATGATGAACGCGCCCGCCAAATGAACGGCCAGCGTGGCGTAGTGTTCGGTAACTTGAACCACTGTTTCTCCCTGACCGTGTCGTCCAAGTCTGTTGCCGACGGATGGAAGAGTCATTAAGACCTGGTTTCCAAAGGCTGAACGGATTTCTCCCGGAAGATCATCGCAATAACCTGATTCGATCAACTTTTTAATCAATTCACTTGCGTTACCAGACTGTATTCCAAGAATCGTTTTAAGGGCACTTTCAAAGCTATGGCATGCATTGGTTATTGCCTCGCGAGAATCACCGGCAGCGAGTTTTTCGCGGGCCTTTTTAAACTCGTCCAAAGCTCCTTCAAAACCCTCAGCCTCCATCAATTCTTCAGCACTATCAAAAACATATACAGACATTAAGTCAGCTTCCTGTTTAATGATTTGTCCATTTTCATGCAACCTCCAAGGACAATTATCAAGAATAAACTCCGAATTAATTTCGTCAAGAAATCGCTTGCGACGAGGAGCATCTAATTGGTCATAATACAACTCAATTGAGTCAGAGACTAATTCTCCTGGGGCCTCGTAAATCAGTACCTGTAATTGCCAATATGGGCCCCACCCCCGTCTAATGGTTTCCTTTTATATAGACGCTGCAGATTCTTTATAATTTCAGACATAACTGAGGAATTACCACCACTAACAGTTCTAACATAATGGTTAAATTCCTGGAATATTTCCCATAGATTATTACGTAGACCTTGACCAAGTTCGATATTTATCTGTTGCTCTTTTATGCCTCTTTGGTGTCTTACGGAAAATGGTAGAAACATGCTGTCACCCATCATCAGGATGAAACTTTGGCCGGCGCTTGGCGAAAAAGGCGTTCACCCCCTCCTCCTTCTCCGGGGTGCAGAAGCAGGCCACCTCGGCCAAGGCCTCGTAGGCCAGGCCCGGGGTGACCCCCACTTCCTGGCCCAGGCGCATGGCCCGCTTGGCCATCTTGAGCGAAAAGGCGCTCTTGGCGGCAATGGCCTCGGCCAGGGCCATCGTCTGGTCACGAAGCTCGGCCGGGGGATAGACGTGGTTGACCAGACCGATCCGCCAGGCCTCGGCGGCGTCGATGATCCGGCCGGTAAAAATCAACTCCCGGGCCGGACCCGGGCCGACCAGCCGGGGCAAGCGCTGGGTCCCGCCCGAGCCGGGCATGATCCCCAAGTTTATCTCCGGCTGGCCGAAACGGGCCGTGTCCGCGGCCAGACGGATGTCGCAGGCCAGGGCGATCTCCGAACCGGCGCCCAGGCACAGGCCGTTGATCCTGGCGATCACCGGCTTGTCCAGTTCCTCGAAGCGGGTGTACAGCCGCTGGGCCAGGGTGTCCAGGAACTCGTAGGCCTCCAGCGGGGTCATCCGGCCGAACTCGTTGAGGTCCGATCCGGCGATGAAGCTCTCCTCCCCGGCCCCGGTGATCACCAGGACGCCCACGCCCGGATCGGCCGCCACCTGGTCGATGACCGCCGCGATCTCGAGGCGGGTGGCCTTGTTCAGGACGTTGCGCTTGTCCGGCCGGTTGATGGTTAGGATGGCCACCCGGCCTTGCTGCTCGAACAGGATGTTCTCGAAACCCATCACCTCGCCTCTATCTCCGTCCGCGTCCGTACCGCGACAGGGCCGGTCCGGGCGGTCCTGGGGTTGACATAATCCGACTCCGGAAACCGGCTGAGGGACCGGCCGTTCATTTGGTTTCCGTGGGGGAGGGTGGTGATTGATCGCCTGATTCGGTCTCAGGGGTTGGCGCGGCCTCCGCCTGGGGCTGCTCCGGGGCGGCCGGTTCGGGTGAAAAGTGGGCGTGCAAAAGCTGCCACTTCTCGCCTCGGTTGATGAGCAACAGCGAGGAGCGGGACACGAACTTCTGCCGGCCCTGGGGGGTGTCCACCCGCACTCCCTGCCGGGTCGTGACCAGGCACAACCCCTTGGCCAGGGGATAGACCAGGACGTCCCTAAAGGCCATGTCCGGGTTGACCAGCTTCGGCAAAAAACCGACCATCTCTTCGACGGCCACGGCGTCCATCAGCCCGGGCGAGACGTCCTCGTACAGGCAGAAGCGGGGATCGTCCAGGGCCATCAAACCGAGCATGGCCGCCACGTCCTGATCGCGAAAGGAACGCCCGTAAGACTCCAAAAAGGCCCTTGCTTCAGCTTCCATCGCTTCCTCCCCGGCCAGGTTTAAGGTTCAAGGCCCATGGCCTTCGGTCAAAGATCAAGCCCCGCCTTGGTCGGGGCCGGGATCGCCCCCTTTTAAAAGGAGGGGGCGGTCCCGGACCAGCCGCGGTGGCCAACATTTATTAACAATAATCCGTCCACCCTGTCGCCGGGGTCGGTCCGGGCCTCCCCCCGCCTTTAAAAAGGGGGGAGACCAGGAACACCGTCAACCACCTCCGCTTGCCCGGTCCGTGGCGAATTTAGGCCAAGGCCTTCAAGAACTCCCGCATGAACGCCGGCAGGTCGTCGGGTTGGCGCGAGGTGATCAGGTTGCCGTCCACGACCACCTCGGCGTCCTCCCACTTGGCGCCGGCGTGGATCAGGTCGTCCTTGATGGCGAAGAAACCGGTCACCCTCTTGCCGGCGACCACCTCGGCCGAGGCCAGCATCCAGCCGGCGTGGCAGATGGCCGCCACCGGCTTGCCGGTGGCCGAGATCTTCCTGACCAGGTCGACCATGGCCGGGTCCCGGCGCATGTGGTCCGGGGCGTACCCGCCGGGGATGATCAGGCCGGCGAACTCGTCGGCCGACGCATCCCTGGCCGCCACGTCGGCCTTGGCCGGCAGGCCCATCTTGCTAGAATACACGGCCGCCGCCGGCCCGACCAGGACCGGCTCGTACCCGGCCTCCATCAGCCGGTAGTAGGGGTACCAGAGTTCGAATTCGTTATACATCTCGGCCACCAGGACCGCCACCTTGGACATCTCTCACCCCTTAAAAATATCGTATAAACGTCGATTGCCTGACCG
>JAHJDS010000403.1 GCA_018812395.1 Pseudomonadota bacterium | reverse complement strand
GGATCGGGCAGTGGGTTGAAATCTACAACCACGTCCGGCCTCACGGCCAGATGGGAATGCTTACGCCGGCCCAGGTCCGGCGTACAGGAACTCTACACCAAAAGGCAGCCTGAACCGTCTCAAAAACAGGGGGCTTGACCAACGAGATTCTACAGTATCGCTCGCGAATGGTCTACGGAAATGGACCATCGGATTCCTTAGACGACGCACACGGTCGAGACGGAGAAACTCGTTTTGCGATAACCATCCTGTCTTCAGGCCTTCTCGAAGTAGGTCAAGACCTCCTGAACGCTCAAGATCATCGCGGCCCGCCCCATATAATTGTGCCGCAAGTACCCGTTCAAGAAAGGCAGCCCCGAGAATAACTGTAGCTAAATACTGACCATACACGTAGCAGTATTTCGCTTCCTCAAGCAACTGGTTAGAAAGCCACCCACCGTTAAGTAGAAGCCAATTACCGGTCGGATAACGGTTTGCGAGCCATTTAAGTCGCGTGGCTCTTTCGGATCGAGCCACATTGTCTTCTCGCTCAAGCCAGTCTACTGCTGTGCTTGAAAAGTCCATAGGTCTTCCTTTATAGAGGTCAAACCTTTCTTGTATGGTTTTCTAATGGAACCGCTATGTGATTGTGCTTCTATTAGATAAGATAGGGCACGGCTCCATAGCTCACCCCTTGATGACACCCATGGGCCGGAGGCGGGCGACCTTTTTCGAGATGCCGGCTCCGGCCACCACCTCGACCACCTCGCTGACGTCCTTGTACGCCTCGGGCACCTCCTCGGCCATGGTCGCCTTGCCCGTGGCCATGACGATCACCCCGCGCTTCTTCATCTCGGCGTAAAGATCGCGACCCCGGACCGACTTCTTGGCCTGGGTGCGGCTCATCAGACGGCCGGCGCCGTGACAGGTCGAGCCGAAGGTCTCGGCCATGGCCCCCTCGGTGCCGGCCAACACGAATGACGCCCGGCCCATGTCGCCGGGGATCAAGACCGGCTGGCCCACGGCCCGGCAGAAGTCGGGTAGATCAAGGTGCCCCGGCCCAAAGGCCCGGGTCGCCCCCTTGCGGTGGACGCAGAGCGGCCTTGATTCGCCTGCGACCTCGTGGGTCTCGATCTTGGCGATGTTGTGGCAGACGTCGTAGAGCAGATCGAGCCCCAAATCCTCGGCACTGCGCCCGAAAACTTTTTGAAACACCTCCCGGGTCAGGTGGGCCAGGACCTGGCGGTTGGCGTAGGCGTAATTGGCCGCGGCCCGCATGGCTCGCAAGTAACGCTGGCCCAGGTTCGACTTGACCGGGGCGCAGGCCAGTTGGCGGTCGGGCAGTTCGAGCCCGGTTTTGGCGACGTGCTGGCCGATTTTTTTCAGAAAATCGTCGCAGACCTGGTAGCCCAGGCCCCGCGACCCCGAGTGGATCATGATTGTGACCTGGTTCTCGAACAGGCCGAAGGCCCGGGCCGCGGCCTGGTCAAAGATGGCCTCCACTCGGCCGACCTCGATGAAGTGGTTGCCCGAGCCCAGGGTGCCCAGTTGGGGCCGGCCGCGCTCCAGGGCCCGGGGGGATAGCTCGTCCGGGTCGGCGTCGGCCAGGCCGCCGTGATCCTCGATGTGGGGCAGATCGTCGGGCCGGCCCATGCCGTTATCCACGGCCCACTTGGCCCCCTGCCGCAGCACCTTTTTCAGGTCCTTCTGGCCGAGTTTTACGCTCCCGCTCTTGCCCACGCCGGTGGGGATGTTGTTGAACAGAGTCTTGACCAGGTCTTCCAGGACGGGGGTGACCTCTTCACTGGTCATGGTCGTGGTCAGCAGGCGGCAGCCGCAGTTGATGTCATAGCCCACGCCGCCGGGCGAGATGATCCCCTCGTTCAGGTCAAAGGCGGCCACGCCGCCGATGGGAAAGCCGTAGCCCCAGTGGAAGTCGGGCATGGCCAGAGAGTGGCCGACGATCCCGGGCAGGCAGGCCACGTTGGCCACCTGCTGGGGGGCCTGGTCGGGGTGGGCCAGCATTTTTTGCGAGGCGTAGACGATACCGTCGACGCGCATTTGGCCGGTCCGGGGCACGCGCCAGCGGAAATCGTCTATTCTTTCCAGGTTCATGGGGGCCATATCATTATTGTAGGGGGGGCCGGGCGGGGGGTCAATAAGCGATAACGGCTGACGGTGGACAACCGATCACCTGGCCTGGCCCGTATCGATAACGGCTGGCGTTGGATCACCGATCGCCTGGCCTGACCCGTGGGGTTTGGCCCGCGACGAGCGTGGTCCCGACTATTTATTCGGCGTACTGTCAGCGTCGAACCGCAAAACAATTGGGTGACTAAACATCGAAGATAATTCTGGCCCGCCAGCCGTCCGGAGTCCGCTCGACGGCGGCCTGATGATAGGTCACCGCCTTGATCTCGATGGCCGGCTGGTTTTCGGCGAAGTCCACCCGGGCCAGGCCGAGCCGGGCGGTGAGTCGGGTGTCGGTCAGTTTTTCAAGCTCGATGTCCACTGGGGCCAGGCCGCGGGTCATGGTCAGGTAGAGCAGTTCGCCCAGGAATTTTACGAGCAGGTCGACCCGGTCCATGCCGGTGACTTTCAAGGTCTGTCCTTGGCTGGCTTTGCGGGGGGGATCATTGTCAAATATCACGGCCATCAAGGCCCGGCCCGCCTCGGCGTAGAGGTCGGGCAGGCCGGCGGCGGTGATCTCCAGCCCCAGGTCGGCGGTGTGATCGATCAGGGTGAAGGGGGCCATGCGACTATTCTATGAATTTCGGTAGAAGGGTCAACTGTTAGTTTTTGTTCCCGAAAAAAATATGCTTGAATGATGCAAATAATATCTGTATGGTTTAACAAGAATTTATTAATTGTAGCAGGCAGGGACTTTTTTATGAAATTATTAGATTATGTTGAAAGAAGATTTGGAGAAAACATAGTATTTATAGGCTTATTAATACTTTTAAATATCTTTGCTTCTGCTTTCTTGAGCGCATCCTTTAGGGACTTATTATCAAACGGAATCAGAGACATCTTTTTCCTAACCGATTTTATGAGAGCGTTGCAAAATAGTTTCCCGATG
>JAHJDS010000003.1 GCA_018812395.1 Pseudomonadota bacterium | reverse complement strand
CATCGGGAAACTATTTTGCAACGCTCTCATATTGATTAGAGTATTAGTTGGCCGAGCATTTATAGCTTTACACTGAGGACGTAAAGTAAAACAAAAGGAGTGACGATCTATGACAGACAATTCAAGTTTCTTTCGGGAGTATTTCATTCAGACACGCAAAGAGATTGATACTGAAAAACGCGAGAGAGACCGTATTCTAAATGTTATTGTTATAGTCCTGGGGGCAATTGGTTTCGGTTTGGCTCAAGGTGACAAGGGATATCATATATTATATCAACCATATGCCATAATAATTGAAATTTCAATACTCATCATAATTACCAGCCTGTTTTGGGTCCGAAGAAAAAAAATTGAACAGATATCTGATCGTTGGTTCGTGCTATACCATATTTTTATAAAATATTTCCAGAAAGATTCTTCTGATATCTTTCTTGAAAGAATCGTCTACGAAGGTTTCAAGAAAAGACGGTATGTGCGGAAAGATTTTGTCCTAAATATATCTCTCTCATTGCCAATATACGGTTTATTAACACTAAGTATTTTATATTCTTTTTGGTTGACAAATAATTTTTTCCTCAAAATTTTAATTGCTGCTGTATTAATTATATTCCACTTTGTTATCTCATCTTTAATCCTGTATAGAAAACTGAAAGATCCCTTGATGGCTCAAGGAAAAGAAAAGGAGGAAGAAATAAATTGACGCCTTAACCGGCATGCCGTGTCTCGGCCATAACACCCGCCCCGACCATCTCGCACCTCCCCGGCCGCCACGCCCGCCCGCCCGCGACCGCAAAAAATCGAAAAAATATGCGCCAGCGAAGAAATTTAGATGCGACCGCACGGCCGGCCATGCTATTATTAAAAACAGCACGGCGCTCAAGCGAGTCACCTAATATCACCCTGGAGTCAGCGGAGCGACATGGGCGGACAACGGGTTGCCACCGGGGTTTCGGAAGGGTTCCGGCGCCCAGGACAACCTTGGTTCTTTGATTTCACCCTAACTGGAGAGGCCCATGAAGAATAGCTGTCGTATGGTTGTACTGGCGGTCCTGACCGCGGCCATGCTGTGCCTGGCCGGGGCAACCACGGCCTCGGCGATCGGTCCGGTCACGGGCGTGAGTCTCACGGCCGCTGTCGCGGCGACGGTGACCATGCCGGTGATGCCGGTGGTCATCGACCGTCGCTGCCCCCCGGGCAGCCGCTGGGCTCGGGAGTGGCGCCGCTGTGTGCGCTGGGGCCGGCGTCGCTGCCCCCCGGGCTGGCATTACGCTCGCAGATGGCGCCGCTGCGTGCGCTGGGGCGCGCGTCGCTGCCCGCCCGGCTGGCACTACAGTCGGCGCTGGCATCGCTGCGTCCGGTGGTAGATTTCAACTCCGCAACTTGAAAACACCTTTTTTCAGCGCCGCCCTGAACACCGGGCGGCGTTTTTCTGTTAAAAAAATTCGGGCCCGAGCCGGTTTCGCCCCCACCTGGCCGCCCGGGCCTTCGACCAAACGGCGCTCCCGGGGCGAAGAACTGCAATCCGGGGCGCTGATTGTGGTATCATTATAAAAATTTGTCCGGTCCGGCGGTCAGGGGTCCCCTGGCCCCAGCGACCAGGGACCCACCCGTTCCCGGCAACGACCGGACGCCGCGACGACGGCGGCCTGATTCGGATTCGGCAAAGGAGGTGTCTCCATGAGAGTTTTGACCATGCTCCTGACCATTGCCGCCCTGATCCTCACGGCGTCGATTCCCTGTCCGGCCGGGGTCCTGAACCCGGCCGGCACTTACAAGTTCATCCTGTCGAATTCCGCGGTCCAGGGCCGGTGTCCCATGGGCCAAAACGGCGCGGGCACCCTGGGCATCGTCAAGACCCGAAAGGGCTACTCCCTGCGCTATCTTCGTGGAATGACCTGTCGTCCGGCGTCGGTCTGCGTCCTTTACGGCGGCTGCCGGGGGGGCGCCTGTCTTTTCTCGACCACGGTCCAGGTGGACAACGAGGGCGGCAAGGTCACCAACACGGCCAAGTTGAGATTCGCCGGCCAGGGGGCCATTGGCGTTGGCCGCTCGGTCTACCGGCACCCCTCTGGGTTTACCTGCACCTGGACCTATCAACTGCGGCTTACCAGGTAGCCGTCGGTCCTCAGCAGGGGTCCCATTCGACACCCGCCCTTCCGGGGCCGGACCCCGGGACAGATCTTGGGGGAGCGGTGCGCCATCAAAACCACGACTCGGGTCCTGACCTTAGGACCGGTGGGTCCCCATGGGCCCAGCATGCCAAGCCACGATCGTTTTCGGCTCAGGCGTCACCCGGCCGGATCGGCCGTATGAAAAGGGAAGCCGTCGTGACCGGGGCCTGATTCCGGTCAAGGAGGTGAGGACAATGACGACCCTGAACCAACTGAAAGGAATGGCAAAGGAATTAGGAGTCACCAACTACAGCCGACTGAGGAAATCGGACCTGATCCGGGTCATTCAGGTGGCCGAGGGCCACTCGCCGTGTTTCCACCACATCCCGGACTGTGGCCAGATTGATTGCCTTTTTTATGCGGAATGCGTCGAAGACCGGGCCTCGAGCCCGAGTTAGCCGCCACGCTCTGTCCCCTGCCGTCGCCCCCCGGCCGTCAGGGGTCGGGCTCCTCCCGGCCCCCGGGATTACGGAAAAAAAAATCGAAAAAAAATATTCGTGAACTAGTGATTCATTGACAACCGCCCGGCCGTGACTATCATTCCCCATCCACCTGCGCCGAGTTCGGACGGGTGACTGCCCCTGGTCTTATGGCATTGTTATCACAAGTCTTTTGGAGGGAGAAGAAATGAGAGCCATCAGGAGAACGGCGATCGTCGTCATCAGTCTCGCGGCCCTGGCCCTGGCCGCACCGGCGCTCGCCTTTGACGCCGGATGGTACCAGTCCTTTGTCAAGGACAAGGCCTTCAAGTGCATCCACCCCAAGTCCAAGATCAAGAAGATCGAGGTGGTCGTTCCGCCCAAGGCGGACAAGAACGTGGAGACCTGCCGGCTCAAGGTCTATTACAAGGGCTGGGTCAAGTCGCACAAGATGGTCCTCGAGGTCAGCACCACCAAGATCGGCGGCAAGGACAACGCCAAGGTGTCCATCCTGGAGGACAGCTCGTCCCTGAAGCGCGTCAAGTGCGCGCTGCTGCAGGGCTGGCAGCCGATCAACTAGCCTCGAGTCCGCTCCGAACACCGGGTGCGGCGCTGGCCGCGCCCGGTTTTTTTGCTGGACAGCGCCGGTCCTAGGTCGGGAGCGCGAGGCGACCTTTTGAAATAATTCTAAAATATTCAAAGATTACTATTGACAACAAAAAATTGTGGGTTATAGTTAAACCTTGACTTGGCCAATCAGCTTATACCAACCGCTTGACCTGTAGCGCGGAGTTCGCGCCCATCTCAGCCACAAAGTTTAGCTCATTGCGCCGTGGAGGCCCTCTCTTGTAAAAGGGGAGGGGTGGTTTTTTTTCTTGAAGGAGTTTTGCAGAATGGGAAAGAACATTTACGTGGGCAACCTGTCATTTGATTCCAACGAAGATAGCCTGCGCGTTCTGTTCGAGCAGTACGGCGCGGTGCACTCGGCCAACGTGATCACCGACCGGAACACCGGGCGGTCGCGTGGGTTCGGCTTTGTGGAGATGGACACCGAGGCCGCAGACGCCGCCATCGCCGCCCTGGACGGCACCGAGCTAGAGGGCCGGTCCCTGAAGGTCAACGAGGCCAAGCCCCGCGAGTCCCGCCCGTCCCGGCGCTGGTAAGACCACGCCGCGCGAGCGGTAGTTAGGGATTCTCCGCCAGGCCACGGCCGGGCGGGAATCCCTTTTTTTTTCGGGTCGTGAGGGAGCTGTGGCTGATTGCAGTCCCCCAGCCGGTCCTGATTTGGATTCGAGAGATTTGTTGCGCTAAGATTTTTCCCCAGCACCTTCCGGAGCCGCCCGGTGTCCCCGGTGATGATAATCCGGTGAGGGCGGCAAATACCCAGGGAGCAAGCCATGAACATCCTTATCCCCACGGACACCTTCCCTTCGGTCGGACAGATATTGAACCGGCTCCTGCCGGAAGATGAGGTGTGGCAGGGCCCCACGGACGAGGGGCTGACGCGCCTGACCTGGGCCGAGGTCTTGAT
>JAHJDS010000402.1 GCA_018812395.1 Pseudomonadota bacterium | reverse complement strand
TTCGAGGGGCCGGGCCAGGGCGGGGCGCTCCATGAACGGAAACTGCACTTCAGACCGGACTGGGAGAAGGTCGTCACCCCGGTGGTGGACTTCGCCCTCAAGCGGGGCGAGGTCGATCCCCGGCGGCTGGCCCTGATGGGCAACAGCATGGGCGGTTACCTGGCCCCCCGCGCGGCCGCTTTCGAGCACCGGCTGGCGGCGGTCATCGCCAATCCCGGCTGCTACGACCTCTACGGCGACCACGCCCTCAGCTCAAAAATCTGGGCCGCCTTCGAGCGGGACCCGGCGCGGACCAACCAGGAACTCAAGAAGCGAATGAAACGAGACGTTGGTTTCCAGTGGTGGATCCAAAACGGCATGTTCACCTTCGGGGTCAAGACGCCGCTCCAGTTCATGGAGCGCTGGCGGGCGTACACCTTGAAGGGCCTGGCCCGACGGATCAAGTGCCCGACCCTGGTGGTGGTCAGCGAGGGCGATCACTTCTTCAGTGTGGCCGCCCAGCAAAGACTCTACGACAAGTTGCGCTGTCCCAAGACGCTCTTAAGGTTCACCCGACAGGACTTCGCGCCGTTCCACTGTCAGATGGGGGCCAAGATGAAGGGCAACCAGCGCATCCTGGACTGGCTGGACGAGACCCTGGCCCGGCGGGGACCGGTGTCCAGGTCGTGATTGGCTCGGGCCACCCTGGCTGGTGATCCGGCCGGGGCCGAACGGGGGATGGGCCGTGACCGGGGATTTGGCCGACAAGATCGAGACCGGGGCCCGCCTGATCGCCGCGGCCAAAAAGATCGTCGTCTTTACCGGGGCCGGGATCAGCACCGAGTCCGGGGTGCCCGACTTCCGGGGGCCGGACGGCGTCTGGACCAGGCGGGACAAGGGCCTGCCGCCGCCCAAGGCCAAGGTGTCCGTGGACCGGGTCGAGCCCAACACCGGACATTTGGCCATTGTCCGGTTGCAGGACATGGGCAAGCTGGCCTTTTTGATCTCCCAGAACGTGGACAATCTGCACCTGAGATCGGGCATCAGGCTGGAGCTGATCGCCGAACTGCACGGCAACCACTCCCTGCTCAAGTGCCGATCCTGCGGGGCCAAGCATCAAAAGGCCGAGGTCAACTGGGACGACGGCCGCCACGGCCGAGGCTACCGGACCGATCCGCCCCGGAATGACCAGCCCCGGTGTCCGGACTGCGATGGCCGGCTGATCTCCAGCGTGGTCAACTTCGGCGATCCCATGCCCGAGGACGACCTGGAGCTGTCCGTCCGGCACTCCAAGGCGTGTGATCTGTTCCTGACCGTGGGGTCGTCCCTGGTGGTATCGCCGGCCAACCACATGCCGCAGTACGCCCTGGCCGGCGGGGCCAAACTGATCCTGATCAACCAGGGCGAGACACCCCTCGATAATGTGGCCCACCTGCGGTTCTGGGAGGGCATCGGCCAGGTCCTGCCGCCCATGGTCGACCGGGCGGCCGAGTTGATGTAGGCCTGAGCCCAGGTCGAAACACCAAGCTGTCGCCCCAGGATGGTGGCGAACCGGCGATAATTGCCATGGGCGGGGTGAAGGCCACGGCGATCCACGATGGTATTGGGGTGGAGCTACTGCAGTTACCCATGACCCCGGCCCGAGTGAAGGCGGTAAAATGATTTGAAAAGGGGTACCGATCCCGGGCTGGGGCGTAGCCTCGTTCAAGGCCTTCACGGACGGACTTACGGGCTTGACCAAAACGGCCAGGAAGGACTCTAATAAGAAAGCCTCCTAGCACTCACCAGCTGGAGGCAACTGTCAGGTCAATACCATCACTGTACACTATTAAGATGATTTATGGCACCTTTGGAGTCTCTTTGGTTTTCTGATATCCATTTATTAAGAGAAATCAAGTGAGGCTGGCGTAGTATCCAGGTCCTGTTTTTAAGTACATCCTTCACCTGGATTGTGTCAACTCGCAATCCTTCTAGATCCGTGACTACCCTAGAGATTAACCGCCCGTTTCTTCTTTTCAAAATTGATTTCCATTTGGAGTTCTCACCACTACTGCTCCCATTGCGTAAACCATCTTTAAAGTACAGGCTGTACGGAATTTTCCCTTGATCGGGGTAATAAAGAGAAGCTTTACTTTTGCTAAAATGGATTTCGATATCTGAGCCGCCTGTGTTTGTCATTATTACAAAAAATTCTACCTGATTATTGGCTTTATCCATTTTCCCATGTTCGACTGATATTTTTACTCTGGGCAGTCTCCTAATTAAATTCCAACAACCAAGAATAGCGACGAAAACGCCAGCAATGGCTCCTGCAATGAAAATCCACTTATAATCCATGGTAGATTCTCCCCTTTATGGGCCTTTGATTAGTGCTTGTCAGACAAAGAGATCCTTCCTGTCTGCCTCTTTTAT